>NZ_JAPCIV010000044.1:0-38739 GCF_027707585.1 Aeromonas sp. QDB39
AAGCAGAGAAAGTCGATACAGAACAGGACCTTGGAAGGCGTTTTAAATGGACTCGCCGCTTAAGGTCCTGTACATGATCACTGCCTACTCACGACATAAAAAAGCCCCGCAATGCGGGGCTCTCTCTTGGATATCAGTCTATCACTGCATCCAATGTTGATCAGGCCTCAATGAGAGGTAAACCTTTTACTCTGAGCCAGTTCAGTACCGCCTTACGCAGATTCTGATCTGACTCTATATTCAGTACAGACTCGAGAATAACTTGAGCCAAGCAATCTCCATCATTGTTATTCGCATGATCGTAGTCGAAGATGCATCCAAGACGGGTGTAATCAACTAGCTCAACAAGCCAGGCTGAGGTTTTGCCACAGGCAGTGACCAAGGCATCCATTATATCGCTTGCCCCCCCTGTCGTGATTGAGAGGTCGCGTAAGTGCAATTGCCAAGTGTTAACAAGCAGGTAACCCATGGTGCTATCGAACATCGGTTTGGTAGCCATTGTGTTAGTAGCTGTTTCTTGCAATGAGTTGTGCATTTGTATTCCAAAAGCCCAGAGGGCTGGTTAAGCCTTCAAAACGAATGTTGAGGCGAAAGGCCGTTGGCCTAGTTGATGAAATAGAGGTATAGCCGCCCAAAAAATCAGACTGACGACCTATTCGTTATGGAAAAGAACATATCCTGCTCCGATTTTGCTGGCATCTCTGAACACCGGCCACAATCGTTCTGGGATTACTCCTTCATCGAGGGCGTCGTAGTTCGCCATATTAAAAAGAAACTCATAAGTTGGGTTGTCATGGTGATGGTTGCCCTTATGAGAGAAGGAGGCGTGCTCACGCACCCAATCCCACTCCGGGACGTCATATGCGCAGTCATAATCTCCGACGGTTTCAGGCATGCTGATTTCCAGCACGTGACAGATACGGCCGGCAGTGACTGCCGGTATCCGAAATTTTCCGTCTCTGAGAGCAATGACCTCGATTACTGCGTTCCGCATTAACGACGCGATACTCTCAACGACCCTTAGAAGCTCTGGAAGAGCGAGGTTTTCATAGGTTTCGCTCATATACAGGACCTTAAGAAAACACTTCATTTGAAATTCCTTCTAAGGTCCTGTTCTGTATCGATTTTCGCTGCTTGGTTCGACGGGCATTTTTCGCCAAGTAAACGGCAGCCCATTCCAGACGCTCTCTTATTTCCACCAACACCCGATGAGCCACCGCTTCCAATAACGGGAACCACCAGGTTCCGCTATTTTTCGCCGCTTTCAGTGTGGATAAACCGTCCCCCATCAGCGTCTGAGCTACCCGTCTTTTCATCACCAGCGACAACAGGCTGGCCCACACCAGCCCCTCGGCAATGGCTTTCTGACCTGTCACAAAGCCCTTGAGCCGGTTGTGCGACTTCCACTCCTTAAACAGCAGCTCCACCTGCCAACGACAGCGGTACAGGCTCATCACCCGCTCTGCTGGCCATGCCTCTCGTGGCAGATTGGTCATCCAGATACAGAACCGTTTCTCCTCGGCAAACCAGCGTCGGATCAGCCGATACTCGAACTTGCCCGATTTCACCACCATATCCAGTACCTCTGCCCGACAGTGCCGCCGTCCAGCATCCTTGAGTGACAGGCCCGCCAGCTTCGGCACTTCCCGTTCGTCACCGCGCCATGCCCGGATAATCTTCGGGTTCAGGCTCTTACTACCCCTGACCAGATAGAAACCGCCCGCCTCGTTTAGTTTCGCAAAGTAGGCCATATCGATGTAACCCGCGTCCGCCAACAGCAGGCTGTTATTGAGCCGCTCGGGCTCAGGCAGGAACTGGCGCTCTGACGCCGTATCGGCAGAGACCTGCATGCAAACTGGACTTTGCTCCAATAGAGACATGAGCATATGACACTCGATTGCCGCCGGGCTAATGGTCTTGAACCTTCCCGGAAACACTTCGGCCAGGCTTTTGTGGACGGCAAAGGAAGTACCATCCTGCAACAACACCTGTTTGAATGCGCCAAGGGATGCAGTCTTCATCTGTTGGCCGATACGCAAGGCGATAGCCCGTTCAACCAGCGCCTTCATGAACAGGGCGAACGACGCTTTGCGCAACTGGTTGTGAAAGGGCTTGTAGGAAACCTGATGGGCATCAACCAGTTGCAAGGCATTGAAATGATGGTGCAATCCAGCGATACCATCGACCTGGTCGCAGCCAAGTGCCCGCAAGAGTGCAGTCACCAGCATGGCAGGCGTAATGGCTCGTTTGCGCAAGCAAAATTGGCAGTCACGGGCAATGCGGTCGAGTTCGGCAGGAGAGAGAAGTTGCTCAAGATAGTGGTTGGCATCGATAATGGTCATGGCTTCGTGCGTGGCGGTTTTGTTTGGCGATAAAATCAGATCACAATCGAAGCCATTTTTATATCTATTTCAATTGGTTGCTGCTAAAGATCCTGTACATGAATCCGGACATCTCCCGCAGGAGAGGCCCGGACTGGCATGCTCATCGACCCGCCCCCTGCCAGGTCGCCCTTGAGGGGTCGGGTCCGAGGTAACGGGCACGCCGCGATGCGACGTACGCTCAAGGCTCAGCGACGGCGCACCATTACCTGGCCAGTTGCGTCAGGATGGCGTGGGCCGCTTTCACCCTGGCCGGGATAGGATAGTTGCGGTTGGCCAGCATGACGATGCCGATCCCTTTGGCCGGCACGAAGGCCACATAGGCGCCGAAGCCGCTGGTCGAGCCGGTCTTGTTGAAGAGCATCTGGCTCCCCGACTCCCGGGGCGCCGCCGTCGGATTGGCTTCGAGGATCACCTTGGCCGAATTGCCCGCCAGCAATGTCTGCTCGCTGACGGGATAGGGGTAACGCTCCCAGCCCAGTCCCTGGGTCATCTCCCCCACCGCATACTGGCCCTGGTGAGTCAGATCGATGGCCTGCTGCATGGCCGCATTATCCACCCCGCTGATGTTGGCCTTCACAAAGCGCAGCAGATCCGCCGAGCTGGTCTTGATGCCGTAGGCCTCGTCCGCCAGCATGCCGGGAGTGACGCGGATGGGCTTGTCCTCCTTCGAGTAGCCGTAGGCGTAGTGCCCCATGGCCTGCTCGGGCACATTGAGGTAGGTATGGTACAGGCCAAGCCCCGGCAGGATCGTCTGCTCCATCAGGCGATCGAACGGCTGCTTCATGCTGCTCGCCGCCAGATAGCCAAAGAGCCCGATGCTGGGGTTGGCGTACTGGCGATGGGAACCCGGCGAGTAGGCTGGGGTCCACTGGCGGTAGTAGGCCTGCATCTTCTCGAGCGAATCCACCTCCTCGGGGAATTGCAGCGGCAAGCCGCCCGCGCTGTAGGTAGCCAGCTCCCCCATGGTGATGTTGTCAAAGGCGGATCCCTTGAGCCAGGGGGCGAACAGACTCGCCTTGTCATCGAGCTCGAAGCCCCCCTGCACCACGGCGTAGGCCCCCAGCGTCGCGGTCAGGGTCTTGCTCACGGAACCTATCTCGAACAGGGTCTGCTCGCTGACACCGACTGCGCGCTCCCGATCGGCCACACCGTAGTTGAAATAGTGGGCCTTGCCATCCTTGAGCACGGCCACCGCCATGCCCGGGATCCTGTGCTCCTTGAGCAGCGGCCGGATGCTGGCATCCACCACGGGGCGCAGGGGATCGGTCGCCGCCTTGTCACCGGCATGAGCCAGACCGGCCCACATCAGGGTGGCCAGAGCGCCCCACAGGATGGATTGTCGTTGTTGCATTGCATGTCTCCTGACTGTCGTTAGCAAGGTATCGCCATGGCGGCGAGTGATGAACCCAGCATAGTCCCGCGAGGTGTGCTGCCGATGAGGCTCTGTGAAGTCAGTGTGAAGCCGCCCCCTCTTTTTACCCATGAAAAAGGGGAGCCATGGCTCCCCTTCAATCACCTTGCAACGCAGGCTTATTTCTGGTTCTTCGCGGGATCCTGGGAAAGTGGAAGTTGACAGACAGGGTGCTGGTAAACTGGTTGTCGCCAAACACACCACCACCATCACCCTGCTGTCGCCGTGCATCATATTGATATTGCCTCCTCATGTACAGGATCTTTAGCGCCAACCAATTGAAATAGATATAAAAAAGGCTTCGTTTGTGATCTAATTTTATCGCCAAACAAAATCAACACGCGCGAAGCCTATGACCATTATTAATGCTAATCACTATCTGGAGCAACTCCTGGCTCCCGCCGCACTCGAGCGCATTGCTCGGCTCTGCAAGTTTTGTCTGCGTCAGCGCGCCATTACCCCTGCCATGCTCGTACCTGCACTGTTGCGGGCCATGGGGGGCGACCAGGTCAATGACATTGCCAGCTTACACCGTCATTTCAATGCCTTGCAGCTGACGAAAGAGCATCAGGTTTCTTACAAACCGTTTCACAATCAGCTGCGTAAAGAGAGCTTTGCCCTGTTTATGAAAGCGCTGGTCGAACGGGCCATCGCCTTGCGTATCGACCATCAACTCAAAGCGGCCTCCCTCGGCGCGTTCAAGCAGGTGTTATTGCACGATGGCACCTCCTTCGCGGTGCACCGGCGTCTGGCGGCTGACTTTCCCGGCCGGTTCAAGACCATCAGTCCGGCGGCTATCGAGTGCCATATGACCATGTCTCTGTCGGAGCAGAGCCCACTGTGCATGAGTGTGTCTGCCGATACCGCAGGGGAGCGGCAATTTCTCCCTGAGGCTCACAAGCTGGCCAACTGCCTGCTGCTGGCTGACGCGGGTTACATTGACAGGGCCTGGTTTGAGCAGGTGAACGACGCTGGCGGATTTTATCTGGTGCGAGGAACGCAAAGCCTGAACCCCAAGATAATCCAGGCCTGGCGCGGTGATGGACGGGAAGTGCCAAAACTGGCGGGACTGTCACTGAAAGAGGCAGGACGGCGGCGCTGTCGGGCTGAGGTGCTGGATATGGTGGTGAAGTCCGGCAAGGTCGAGTACCGCTTGATCCGACGCTGGTTTGCCGAGGAAAAGCGGTTCTGCTTGTGGATGACCAACCTGCCGCGAGCGGCATGGTCAGCAGAGCAGGTGATGAGCCTGTATCGCTGCCGTTGGCAGGTGGAGTTGTTATTTAAAGAGTGGAAATCGCACAACCGGCTCAAGGGGTTTGTGACGGGGGAGAAAGCCATCGCCGAGGGATTGGTGTGGACGAGTTTGCTGTCGCTGGTGATGAAAAGGCGGGTCGCGCAGAGTGTGATGACAGGGAAGCTATCGATGTTGAAAGCGTCAAAGAACAGTACGACATGGTGGTTGCCGCTATTGGAAGCAGTGGCCCATAGAGCGCTGACAGAAATAAGGGAAAGACTGGAATGGGCAGCTGATTATTTGGCCAAGAACGCTTGCCGAACCAAGCAGAGAAAATCGATACAGAACAGGACCTTGGAAGGAGTTTTAAAGGGACTCAACGCTTAAGGTCCTGTACATGAACTGGCATTAAGAAGACTTGCACAGGCACATTTCATGGAGAAGGGAAAAACCATAGTTACGACTTTTCAAACAATGGGGCAGGGATACAATTGGTGATACATTTTGCAGGTCATCGCCGCTCGATAACCCTCAACGGAAGTGATTCATTTTGGTTGTCTACCCTGGTCATTGATGCCATTGCGAAAAATGCCCCCCCGGGGTTTGCAAGCAATCTCATAATGCCGCTCATCCAAAGAACTCAGTTTTGATCCGATTATTACTTGGCGCCAATTACCACTCATTGGCGCCATGAACATTGAGGCGGTTTATAATTCTTGGTTAATTATCCCCCCCCTCGGAATAGCGGCTAAATACATCTTCCTCTGCAATAACAGCTCGCATTTCATCCCTACTCGTTTCAGTGTAAATCGAGGTGGTTGATATGTTTGAGTGCCCCATCAAATCTGACACTGTTTGAATGTCACTACGTTTTAGATTTTTTTGTGCGAAGGTATACCTTAGGTCATGTGGCGTGGCTCTCTCAATACCAGCCAAGATCAGCCTTTGCTCCATCATACGGTTTACGCTTGAACGGTCGAGAGGTCTCAATTGCCCAAGCATGTGAGTCGGAATCCGCTTCCTAATTACATCATTCTCTGTATATCGTACCGCTTTACCACCTCTATTGATTGAGCAGAATAATGGCCCAAGGTCATCACCTCTGACCTCTGTCCAATTTCCAAATATTTCACGCAGCCCTCTAGGCATGGGCAGTGTTCTTGGCTTATTCCCTTTACCTTTGTATACCAGCAATTCCCCATCAATAGCACCAGCCCACCGAATATGTTCAATCTGTAGGCCAACAACTTCCATCCGCCGTAATCCACACCCCCTCATAACAGACAGCATTGCCATATCACGAAGTCCTTTTGGGCTTTGATCTGCCCCCAACATACTGAATAAACACGATATTTCTTCGTCAGTTAAGCTCCTGTGGGGGCGAATTTCGCCACGCCCTTGCGAACCCTTGATGTTCTTTGACGCCATGATAGCATCATATTCGCCTTGATTTTCATCCGGGATCATCCGTAGCAATTTTGCAGTTTTTAATACTGAGCGAATCATGCTCATATGTCGATGTATCGTCTTTGGGGCTAACCCTTGTTGTTCGAGATAACGCATTGTTATCTGGTAATGATTGGACGTCATAAGATGCCACGGAGCAACTTCAGGTTCTGAGCTATACAATAGCTGGCTTATTTTACCTAATGTTGATTTCGCCGTCGAACGGCTGCCAGAAGATAGTGTAGCGAGGTATCCTGTATATGGTGAATCAGGAAATTGGTCAATTCTGCCAGCAAGTGTGTTATCACCGTACCGAGCGAGAGTTGTTGACTGCCTCTGCATGGTAGACTCCCTGCTGTCCGCGGGAATTAATTCACCCTTGAATTTATTCAACTAACCTTCCCCCCTAACATGCGTAGCATTTCGTTCATAGTCTGCAGTTTTGCTTCCTGCTGAATAATTACAACTCTTGCCGCTTTTAGTTCATCCTGTGCGACCGTGGCATTGTTGTTGGCAGCAAGAATTTGTTCTGAAAGCTGAACAATATCATATTCAAGTTTATGTACTTTCATAACTAACTGTTGCTCTGCAAGCCCAGCATTTTGCAACTGCTGACGCAGGGTTTCGCATTCGTTCTTTACTGTATCCATGTCGGTCAATTGGTTCTGAAACATGAGAGCCTTATGCTCTAGCTCAATGCTATTCCGCTGGCATGAACGCAATGCTTCTTGTGTGGCGTCAAGCTGACTTGCTTGGGCAAGTAATTGATCTTTGGCCTGGAGCAATTCCGCCTTTGACGAGGAATTTTCAGATTGAAGTTGACCTACGGTGGAATGGGATTCAGCAAGCTGACTCTGTAATTCAACGCGTTGCGCAGTCGACATATCGAGGGCTGATTGTAAACGGGTGGCTTCGAGCTGAAACGCTGTCGATTTTTCTTTTTCATTCTGGGCTATTGCTTGAGTGTCATCGACAAGAATCCTGGCGTCCTGCAAATTATCTGATGCCATTTCGAGCGCAGAGGTTAGTCTAGCCACTTCCAACTTGGAAGAACTTAGGGCTTCTGAAACTTCGGCATGCCGATTTTGAAGCTCCTGAGCCTGCGCATTCATCTGGTCATTAAGTGCCTGCTGCCGTTCGAGTTGTTCCACCAACACAACATTCTCTGCCTCGATTGCCTCGATTGCTGATTCATTCATCTTGGCCTGATCATCCATTCGACGCCGCTCGGCAAGTAGGTCCATTTGTGAGCATTCTGCCGCAATGCGCCACACCTGCTCGATGAGTTCCATGCCGGCGGCCGATACCGACGAAGGCACATTAGTGCTGCTCGGGGCAGGGCGATTTGCGCTTTGCCATTCCCTCAACACCGGGCCGACCTGGGAGTTAGAGCCACGGCCTAGCCTTTGAATAATGAGCTTGTATGTTGGCGCATGGCCAGTAGAGGCAACCTCCTCAATGGCATTCCAGATATCGTCTCGCTGCAAGGCTACCTTCGTTTTCATATCCCCTCCCAATGATGATCGCTCAAAAATATTAACTTTGTAGTGTGTAGTATGTCCCTACATACGACATTACACAACAACCAGAAGCGTGCATGGAGGTAAGCGGCGCTAAAATCCGATTCACAATCTATACCAGCCGTCAAGATAACCCACTAAAAATACATAACGCAATGAAATGTATATTCTATTGCGTTAGATTTCTGCTGGGGGTAGGATTGCACTTGTCGTTGTAATCATTGCTACATTGCGACATTACATGCGATGTGAATGAATCCATGGCCATATGCTACCAGTCACGATATGGTTGATGAGCTGGAAAACAAAGAAGAAGGAGGATGTGTGAGGAGCTTGTTTTTGGGGGTTGACCACCGATTTGTCGCGCTGGCCTTTCTGGGGTCCACGGTTGCGGCCGGTTGCGCACTGCGGTTTGGGTCTGGAGCAGATTTCGCAGCTGGTTATTATGCACTCACAGCGCTGATCATGGCCATAGGACTAGGGTGCCTGTATGGCGGGGTATCAGCGAACTACCAGGGCTTAAGTTGGCAATTATTCCAGTACCCATACGACACAGGTGCCCGTGCCCGCCTGGCATCGCTGTTGGTTATTCGCCGCCGAGCAGCGATTGGGTTCGGAATTGCAATGGCAATGACCAACAATTGTCTTATGTTGGCGGCATTTGGGAGCGATGTATTTTCTGTCACTTCACTCGGGGTATTGGCGGGAGGCTTTTTCGTGTTGGCGTGTCAGTGGCATTCCAAAAGGAAAGTGGCTTAATACGAACTTGAATGCGATTGATGAATCGTCAAAAAAGCCCACTCTCTTTGAAATCTAGCGCCTTGAGCTACCCATTTCCCAAAACGCCTCGAATCGTCATCTCTCACGATGTAGATCTGCACTCTCAGGCGCAAAAGGCACCGAAATCGGCTGCACTTTCAGGAAGTGTCATCTCCCATGGACGAGGTGTTGGCTCGTAATAACGGATCCCTACCGTTTTAGCAGCGTTCTTCATCTCGCTCAATATCAATTTAGCAGAGTTCGCGACAGCGAATCGGTGTGATGGGAGAACTGAACTGATTCCTTCCTGCAGGAGGGATGGATAAAAATGATTGGATTGAATATCACCGATACCAACTTGAATGCCGACTGCATCATATATTTCGGCAAGCCCTTTGGTATCTAAACGTTCGGGAAACATGCCTAGTGAATCTGGGGTTCCCATTAAAATAAAATGTTTATTGTGTGCTAGCAGTGCGACATGCTTTGTCACGGTTTCAACGAAACGATAATCAGCCAATATTTGCATGCTAATTGGGATGAACATTTTCGGAGCTTCACCAATAGCATCACGAGGAATGCTTTTCCAAACATCCAATGCTTTACCAAGAAGGTATGAACCAAGTAAAAACTCTACATCGTAGGTGTAGGTTGCAAAGCGCATAGAAAGCGGTAAGCGCAGTACAAGTGCGTTCGTAGTATCCCCATCAGCCGGGAATACCGGATCTAGGGTAAGCTTGATGCTATCAGCAGCAATTGCCTGGCGAGCCAATTGAGCCGCCGTGAGTTTGTCTGGTTTCATGTTGTTATGTTTTTTTCTCCGCTTGTCTTTAGGCATTGTGACACACCTCCGTAAGCGAAATTAATAGTCAGCTGAGGTGATGGTTTTTCACAGCAGCAATCACAGCATGGCAGTTCGGGACTCAAATTACAACTAACCAAATGTGTGGTTTGGCTACATTACAATGCCTGACCACATGAAAATGTTAACATACTATTACGCGCTTCATTTCATTTGGCAAGGTAAACCCCCTCCTTCGTTCAGCGTTGCGCAAGGTAATCCAACTCTCCTATAGCGCCTCTCATACGTAACCCATTTCATTTCCCTTCATTTTTCCCAGAACTCCCCCCTACCCCCGCCAATGGTATTGAGCTTCGCACAAAGGAACGGCTGAGACAGGATCGGACGCAGGCCTCAAGGGGTAACAACGCCACCCAACAGCCAAGGCCGAGACCTTGAATCCGCACCCCATCAGCAGGCACCACCCACAGTGATGGGTGCTCTAGGTCCCGACAGCCAGGCGGGACAGGCCCCTCCTGCAACACATACCAGCCAGCGGTGGCCGGCTGCCCGCCAGATACACCTTGCCGGACGCAGCACCGGATCCCTTTCCCCGCTCCCACCCTGGGCCCCGAGCTCGTCGACGACCCAGGGCGCCGGATCCCGGAGACGGCCCGGGGACAACCTGCAGCACCGGACCACCCACCGGTGGCCACCCTGGGCCCTGGGCTCGTCGGCGGGCCGGGAGCCACCTGCAGAACCGGTTCACCCGCCGGGCCGCCGGCAGTGGCCACCTTGGGCACCGAGCTCATCGGCGACCCGGGGCACCAGGTCCCGACCCCCGCCCGGGGGCCACCTCCCCACCGGATCACCCGCACGGCCACCGGCATTGGCCACCTGCAGCACCGGTTCACCCGCCTGGCCGCCGGCAGTGGCCACCCTGAGCCCTGGGCTCGTCGGCGGGCCGGGAGCCACCTGCAGAACCGGTTCACCCGCCGGGCCGCCGGCAGTTGCCACCTTGGGCACCGAGCTCATCGGCGACCCGGGGCACCAGGTCCCGACCACCGCCCGGGGGCCACCTCCCCACCGGATCACCCGCACAGCCGCCGACAGTGGCCACCCTGGGCCCCGAGCCCGCGGCGGCCCGGGGCCCACCGCGCACCAGATCACCCCCCCACCCGCCGCCGCTGGCCACCTTGGGCCCCGAGTTCGTCGACGACCCAGGGCACCGGATCCCGGCGCCGGCCCGGGGGCAACCCGCAGCACCGGACCACCCACCGGTGGCCACCCTGGGCCCTGGGCTCGTCGGCGGGCCGGGAGCCACCTGCAGAACCGGTTCACCCGCCGGGCCGCCGGCAGTGGCCACCTTGGGCCCCGAGTTCGTCGACGACCCGGGGCACCAGGTCCCGCCCCCCGCCCGGGGGCCACCTCCCCACCGGATCACCCGCACGGCCACCGGCATTGGCCACCTGCAGCACCGGTTCACCCGCCTGGCCGCCGGCAGTGGCCACCCTGAGCCCTGGGCTCGTCGGCGGCCCGGGGCCACCTGCAGCACCGGTTCACCTGCCTGGGCGCCGAGCTCGGCGGCGACCCGGGATCCCGTACTCAGCATGCACACCGACAAAACCCCACCACCACCTAGGCCCCTCCGCTCCCCGGCGCCGGCCGGGGGCCCACCGGATCACCCACCCAGCGGCCGGCAGTGGCCACCTTGAGCACCGAGCTGTAGCCCGCCGCGAAAAATGAAAAACGCAACTGGGTAAAACGATAAACAGAGCAGAGGCCACATTTATCAAACTCGGTGAATCAGAAATCACCCAGTTTGAAAAACGCTTAACAGGGGTTTAAACCTCGATTTCATAGGTTGGTAAATCAGGAGCGGGCCCTATGATAGCACCACTCTGGTAGAACGCCTTCTGGCCGATGGCCACCCCTCCCCCTCGCACCACCACCACACCGCCCCCCATCGTTTGCAGCGTCGTCGTCGTGGCACCGACAGCGGTCACGGTACCAACCAGCAAAGGGTCGGCACCGGGTACCAGCTCCAGGAACTGTTTGAACAGGTTCATACAAATCGCTCCACGCTCAGTTGTTGGCGTACCTTCATAGCCCTGTCCTGCAGCTCTGCAGAGACCCGCACGCTCCGGTTAAAACCCTTCCAGCCATCCACCGCGAGCAACGCCCCCGGCAAGATGAGTCCGGTGTCGTTCGATAGCGGCAGCTCGATGGCCTGCAGGCGCTTCGGCATGGTCTTGGCCAGGGCCACCACCCCCTGGGCACGGGCCGCCACCACATCGCACACCAGCGGGTGGGTGATGGTCGGTGCCTGTTTCTCCCCTGCCGTGCCTTGGCGCAGCACCCGGGCGCTGATGCCCTGATGACCACCACTGACCCAGACCCCGTTCGCCGCCTGCCCGGGCTGGGAGTCACTGCCCAGGGTCGTGATGATGGCGCGGGGAATGGCCATGTCGGCCAGCGCCCCGTCGAGCTGCCAGGGGACGGTCGGGTAGCGTGGCTTGATGACCAGGTGCCGGTTGCGCTGGTGCGGCAGCACGAACCCGCCTGCCGCCTCGGCCAGGTACTTGATCGCCTCGATCGGGGTCTGCTTGTCCAGGCTGAAAAAGCCTGCCGGTACCAGCCAGTCCGCTGCCTGCCAATCCAGGGTCCAGCCAAACGGCAGCAACGCCTCCGCCAGCTGGGCCATGGTAGCCAAGGCGCTCTCGCTCACCGCTTGCGCCAGTACGTGGGTCGGCGACAGATAAGCGGTGCGAGAGCGACCGGTCAGGGTCGCCGACTGCCGGGCAAAGCTCTCGCTCGACTGCCAGCCATCGCATACGCAGTCCCACTGCTGGCCGTTGACGTGGATGCTGACCTCTTCATCGTCCGTCATGGCCGCTGCCGCGACGCGCGGGATCTGGGCCGTGAACTGCCAGGCCCAGGAGTCGGTGTCGAGTTCGATGCTCAGCGAGGTGGTTGGAATATCGACCCCATCCCTCACCCGTACAATGCTTGCTGTGTTGCTCACCAGATAAACCCTCCGGGTTGGGATAACAATCTGAGCCTGTCCGAACCAGACGAACTCCAGGGAGGCGTCCCCCCGGGGCCGGCCGAACGCCAGCACCTTGGTCCGTTTGTCCGGGCGTACCGGTGGCGTCGTCGGCTTGGGCGGTGGCGACATGCCCCAGGGGGGCTGCATTGCCTCCTCCCAGCGCGACAGCCAGCCCTTGTGCAGCTGCAGGCCGAGCTGCCAGCGCTGGCCGCCCAGGGTGAAACCGAGCGGGGTGGCCTCCTGCCAGTGGTCGGCTTGCCACACCTTGTCCTGGCGCGGGGGGTTGCGAAACCCGCTCACCTGCCAGCGCCCCACCGGGGCCCCCTCGACCCAGAGCGAACGGGTCACGGCATGGCCGGGGGGCAGGCTGTCGAACCCATGGCCATTGCTTGCGTCGAGGGCCAACCCCTCATCGAACGGCACAAGCACGGTGCCATCCTCCCGGGGCAGCTGTTCGGCCAGGCCGGTCCACTCGCTCTGCAGGGGGCTGGCCTCCTGCCAATGATTCTGACAGGGGGAAGAAACGAGGGCTGGCTGCTGCCAGTCGCTTTGCACTGCCCGGGTCACCAGCGCGGCCCGCTCGAAATGATCGGTGCTGGTGTGGCTCGGCCCCCGGAACACATTGATGTCGTGGCCGGCCTCGATGGCAGGCAGCAGGGGGCGAGCCGTGCTGGCCAGGGTCGCCTCGATGACCACGGCGGCACCGATCTCGACCACCGGCTGCGGCGCCGTGGCCAGCAGGGCAGCCGGGTAAACCGGTATCACCGCCAGGCTGGCCTGGGTCGCGGGCCCCGTCCCCTGCAGTGCGCTCGGTAGCACCAGGCCCGGGGAGCAGGTCAGGCTGGGCGGCAGGCTGGTGCCCCGCAGCACGGCCGCATAGCGCTGCACCATGAGCGGGTTCAGCTCCAGGGCGGCGCTGGCCTTGCGGGCCTTCTGCAACTCCAGCCGGGCGTCGGTTCTGGCCATGCTGACCTCGTGGCTCACGGGGAGCGGTTAGGGTTCGGTAAAGATGGCGTCGTTGATGCGCACCATGGCGCCGGTGAACAGCTCACTGGCGGGGATTTCGATGTCGGCGCCGCTCTCCGGTGGCCCCACGTCGAGATCCGCCACAAAGCCCCCGTCCCGGTTGGCGATGCGCCCCCAGGCCTGGACCCCGCTGGCGGTGACCATCTGCTCGGCCAGGGGCTTGAGCGTCAGCACCCCGCCCGTCACGCTCTGGGCGCACGGGTGAGTGAACTGCAGCGTCACCAAGAGCACCTGGCTGGTGACGGCCGCCCCCGGGGCGGGGCGGGTGCCGGTGTAGATCTTGAGGGTCGCGGGCCCCGCGCTGCCCTCGTCGATGGCGGTGGCCAGCAGCTGGGCGCGGCTGGTGCGCAGGGCATCTGCATACGTGAACATAGTACCTCCTGGTGCGGCCCTATCAGGCCAGGCCGACCCCCTCACCGGGGGCGTAGGGGGTGGGGAGCTGGAAGTCGGCCGCCACGGCGTTGTAGTCGGCGGGGCCGAACGCCGGATCGTCCTGGGCGACCAGCATATAGCGGCGGTTGAGCCACAAGAGATCGAACCGGTATTTGCCATCGCTGGCGCGGCTCATGGTCTCGCCGACCAGGTTGCCCGCCTGGCCGAAGCAGAGCACCCGGCGGGCGACCCCCTCCCCGTTGATCGTGACCGTGCTCTCGATGTAGCCCTGCAGCACGTTCTGAACCCCATCCCGCAGCCAGTACCTGTCCAGCCCAGAACAAAGGAGATTCGTGTCTAGCTGGGTGGGGTTCACGGGGCCCGCATAGCCTCTGCCCTCCCCACTGACCCAAGCCACGTCCTGCGGCTGGAACACGCTGCGCGGCTCCTGATTGGCAGGGGTGAACCTCATGCGGTGGGTTCTCACCTCCCCCAAGGTGAGCGCCGAATCGAGATGCCGCCAGATAATCTTTGAGACCTGCACCGTACAGCCGTAGAGGAACAGGGCAGGCCTCAGATTAAAGTGGGTGTTATCACTGGCCTGCATGACCTGTACGTCATTGACATACAGCGTCAGGTTGGTGCCGACCTTCGTGAATTTCACCCGGTAGCTCTGGCCCACCACTAACCCGCTACCAGTGCTATTGGAGGCGGATTGAACTGAGGACTCAACCGCATTGATCCATTTACTTATCCCGAAGGTGTTATCGAGCGCAAAGAAGCGGTATCCATTAGCTTGGGTGCCCGTGGGAGTCACTAACCAACCCCCAACGTGCTTTCTACCCGCAGAGTCCGACACTATCTTGAGCGTGAGTTCACACTCGGCGTCATACTCCTGACAGGTAGGCTCCCCACTGAAAATAACGCCGCCCTGCGCGAGGCCGATGCTGGCCTGCAGGGTCTTGCTGACGGACTCGTAGGCTGCGGAGATACCCGTGCCAAAGAGGGTCGTGGGTACGTTGGGGGTAACAGCGAAATCAATCACCTTCTCGTAGACAACATCGCCAAGCGCCATGGCTTACCTCCAGGGACCTGTGAGATCAAAGCCAATCAGGGTGGGAGCATAGTTAAAACTATTCTCGTTGTAGGTGGCTTGGACAAACCGCACGATCTTGCCGGGCAGTGCTGGCATGTCTTTAAAGTTTTTACGACCCCATGCGGCTAGGTTGGCATAGGGCACCACGACCCCGGGGAGATGGCCCCGCAGGTGGTTATTGGTCTCCAGCACCATGATGGGATCCGTACACAGATAGAACCCGTTATCCGGCCCGTTGGGGACCGTCAACCCCGTACCAAATCTGGGAAATACCCCCTTCAACCACCACACGGTCGTACCATAAAGCTGATGGTAAGCTCGGGCTATGACCCTGTGACTGGACTCATCGAAGGAAAGCAAGTTGTTATACACATAAGCGTAAGAGGGTGATGAAGTCGATGCGTCCCAACGGCGCGCAGTATCATTCGCACTCTGGACACAGTATGTCGCCAAGAGCGCATGATAACGGTCACCGGGGCGCACCGAGTTGATATAGCCGAACATCAGCAATGCTTGGTAGTTGTGGGCGGCATACGCGGGCAGGAAAAAGAGCAGTTGACTGTCGCCTATGAGATCCCAGCGCCCGTCGCTGTAGCGCTTGGTCGCGGGCCAGCGATGATCGTAGATCAGGGTATAGGTATCTATGCCCACCACATCCTCGACGAGCTGGGCCTTAGCCAGATAGGCACTGCTGGTTCCTGTCCAGCCGCTGAATGCGGTGTTGTCGATACGCAAACTGACGTTGCCAGATGCCGATACATCGGTCGGGCGGTAGATGGCCACCATGCCGTCTGCACTCTCGTGGGTCAGGGTCCAGCCGAGCGGGGCCACCTTCATGGTGAGGGTGCCGCTGGCAGAAGCCCCGGGGTTGCCACCGTCCAACTCGAACCACACCTCGGTGGTGCTCACCTTCTTGACTCGGTGCTCGCCGTTGTAGGCGGCAGGGCTTGCACCGGTCACCTCAATCACCGAGTCTTTCAGGTAAGCGTGACCGCCAGAGATGGTCGCCTTGGCGGCATTCTCGGCGGCGTCCCACACCAGACTGTTAAGGGTGAGGGTGCCGAACCCGGTCACCAGCACGGCCTTGAGCAGGGCCGTCAGGGCCCCGGCGCTGGTATCCCCCAGGTTGGGGGCGCCTTGCATCTCGCTCGCATACCACTTCACGGGGAAAGTAGCCATGGTGTTCTCCAGTTGAATCAGTCAGGGTGGGGCAGATTGCCCCACTCGCATCAGTGGCTAGCGCGTCAACGGGGTGCAGGCCCTCGGCGCCGTCACTTTCCTGCACTGCTACCTGTCAGCGGTTGACGTTGCCGCGCAGCTGCAGCTCGAACTTGTCGGTTTCCTGGGCTGCCACCGACTGCAGGATGGTGCGGATCACCCAGAGCGGGTACGCCGCCGCCTGGGTGGTGAAGCGCAGCACGTTGCCGCTCGACCAGCCTGCCCCCCAGCCACGGTGATCCAGCAGGAAATAGGGCTGGCCGTTGTTGGGGTTGATGGGCGCCAAGTCGGTGTTCACGTCCCCCACCGCGATCTGGCCCACATGCTCCCCGACCAGCACAAAGTTGGTGCTGGAGTTGAAGATGATGGCCCAGCGCTCCTGCAGGGTGGCGCGGTTGGAGACCTGGATCGGGTAGTCGGTGTCGTTGTACTGCGCCGTGGACTGGTCGCCGATGAGGTAATCAGACCAGACATTGGTCCAACTCTTCTGATCGAACAGCCCGGTGTAACGCGCCCACAAGTCGCCGATGATGAGCGCACTGGACACCAGGGTGTCGGCGGCGTCATAGGCGTGGGACAAGGGCCTGGCCAGTCTGAGCCGGCCCGAGATCTCCACGTCGCTGACCAGGCTCATGTCCTCGATGCGGTGGACCACGTAGAGGGGTTCGGCGTAACCGGTCAGGTTCAAGGGGCTGGCAAGCGTCACCACGCCGCTGTCCAGGTTGACGCTGTAGAGCGCCTGGGGCAGTTGCTTGCCGTCCTTGTCCTCCACATGGGCATAAGCCAGCCGTTCGCGGCCGGTGTTGAGCTGCTGCCCGGCACTGACCCCCATCGGGAAGGCGGCCTTGCGGGTGCTGTGCACCACCACGATGTTGCCGGTGCGGATGAACGGCACCCGGCCATCGGACGGCAGCCGCACCGGATCCAGCCCGATGATGTCGGCATCGAGCGGCAGATAGCTGAACACCACGCAGTTGAACCGGATGGTGTCGGCCACCACGCTGAGCGGGCGCCAGATCTTGCCGTCCTCCCCCACCTGCTCGGCGTCATACCAGGGCTGCCCCTCGTTGCCGGCGGCCGTGACCTTGCGGCCAAAGCGCACCCACACCACCCCGGTCTGGTAGTTCACCCGGCCATCCATGTCGGTGGTGGTGAAATAGCCGTCCCCGTCTGCCGTCGCCTCGATGCGCCGCCCGGTGGCGGTGTTGGCACTGAGGTAGAGGCTGCCCGGGGCCACCGGGGCCCCGGGGGTGCGGAAGGTCACCGCATCCACCGACTGAACGCTGAACGAGGTGGCCAGGGACTGCAGCGACGGCTGGGCCCCCTGCCCTGCCGCCCAGTCGGCCAGCACCGCCAGCCCGTTGCTGTAGTCGATGGTGCCCGCCTGGATGCCGGCACCGGTCTCCGGGTCAGGGTTGCGGTAGAGCAACCCCTGGCGGTCCACGTAGGTGCTGCCCCCCAGGGTGAAGCGCATCGAGCCCTCCAGGATCGCCTCGGCATAGCCCGGGGTCACGTCGATCCGCAGCGCCTGGGCGGTCAGGGTGGCATTCTGCGCCAGGGCGCTGTTGTTGTTGCGGTAGGTCACATCGACCCAGCCCCCCTCGCCATCGGGGAAGGTGTAGGCGGTGTTGACGTACTGGAAGCCTGTCAGGGTCCAGCGCATGTCGGTGTACCAGGTGCCCGTCACCGGGTCCTGATGGCTGCCCGCCGGCACCCAGGCATAGGTGGGTTCTGGCAGCAGGGCGGTGCCGTCCGGCATGAAATGCAGGGTGCCGGCGCCGTAGTCGATGGCGCCCAGCACGTTGCCGCTGGCGTCTTTCAGGTTGCCCTGCCCATCGTCCTGCAGCGTGATGATGGGGTCCTTCTTCTCGATGGAGAGGATCCGCTCATCGGCCGCCACGATGTTGTAAAGCGCGTTGAACTTCACCCGCACCGACCCCGGGGTGAGGTTGAGCGCACCGCCGCCGTCACCGTCCAGGGTGATGGAGAGGTGCCCCACCTGGCCGGGGGTGCTGAGGCGCCCGGGCTCGATGTGGCGCTCGGTCACCGGCTCGCCGTACTGGTACTGGGCCACGTACTCCTGGCCCAGCGCCGGCAGGGTGATGTGCTCCAGATCGATGATGCCCTCGGCATAGTCGATGGTGCCGGTGATGTCGCCCCGGATCCGCCCATCCCCCACCGCATCGTTGGCAGTCAGGCCCGCGCCCCAGGTCAGGATCAGGCTCTTGGGGGTGATGCCGGTGTGGGGCAGCTGCCAGGCGCTCTTGCTGATGCTGATGGCCTGGCCGCTGCGGTTGGTGTAGTTGACCGGGGTGGCCCAGCTGAACAGGATCGCCGTGTCCACGTCCGGCAGCGCCCCCAGGGTCAGCATGACCGAGCCGGTGGCCAGATTGACCACACCGGACCCGTATGACCTGTCTGCCCCGAACAGCTCGCCCCGGCCGTTGTCCTTCAAGTCGTACCATTTGCCTTGCGCCATGAACGACACCGTCAGGGTGCCCGGCGCCGGGGTCGGCTGCAGGGTGATGGTGTAGGCATAGCCCCGGTTGTTGGCCTTGATCTCGATCTGGGCCGTGTCGGCGATACGCGACGGGCGGGCCGCCGGCCAGAAACTGACGCTCTTGCTCGCGGTGCCGTAGTTCGGGCACTGGGCGTTGAACTCCAGCTGGC
Organism: Aeromonas sp. QDB39; assembly: GCF_027707585.1. Classification (NCBI taxonomy): domain Bacteria; kingdom Pseudomonadati; phylum Pseudomonadota; class Gammaproteobacteria; order Aeromonadales; family Aeromonadaceae; genus Aeromonas; species Aeromonas sp. QDB39. Next base: position 18,967 of record NZ_JAPCIV010000044.1, read on the forward strand.
CCCGGCCATAGTCGATAGCCCCCACCACAGACCCGGCGACAACCAGCTCGCCCCCCTTGTCGGTGATGGTTGCCGCGCCGATGGTGATGCTGAGCGTCCCCGGCTTGACGCCGGTGCCGAGGAACAGGCCCCGACTCGGGGCGATGCTGGCAACGGTCGAGAAGGTGACCAGGGCCTTGCCGGAATCCACCAGGCTGGCCAGCTCGCCGGCAGCGGTCAGATCCACCGCCGGGGTCTCGCTCCTGGCCGCCGGCACCAGCTGGGTGAAGATGGTCTTGGCCTTCACCTGCATGGCCCCGAACGCCGCATTTTCCGCGAGCTTGGTGGTGGCGAAGTAGTTGGCCGCATCGGCCACCACGGTCTCGCGCAGGGCGGTTTTGAGGTTGGTCACCACGTCATAGGGGGTCGGCTGCTCCCCCTCGAAGGTGTAGCACAGCGGATCCGCCAGCTTGCAGGTCACCACGTTGCGGGTGAACTCGGGCACCCCGGGGATCTGGAACTTGGCCAGTTGCTGGGTCACCTCCAGCACCCGCACATACTGCTCGAACTCGCCGGCCTTGCCCTCGTTGCCGACCAGCACCAGGGTCTCCCCCACCTCCGGCAGGCGCACCTCGACGCGCTGGAAGAAGCGGATCGCCCGCTGCCCTTCCAGCTGGGTGTCGTACAGAAAGCCGCGCCACTTGGGCCCACGGGCCAGGTAGCGCTCCAGCACGTCGCGGGCCTCGGCGCGGGTGTCGTGGTGATCCCCGGTGCTCATCAGGCACAGGCCCACGTTGGGGTCGCTCGGCGGCAGCAGCACAGTAGTGTTGGCGCCGTAATAGGTGTCGGTGTTGTCGGTCTGCACCGTCAAGAAGGCCTTGCGCAGGTTGACCACCCCATAGGCGCGGTCGAGATCGCTGATGTCGGGGAACAGGCTGTTGTGCTCGCCACTGACGATCTCGTGGCCGGTCACCCGGCCGCCGCCATCGGGGGTGTCCGTCAGGCGCTGGCTGCCGAGCAGCTTGATGTCGCCGGAAAGAATGCTCATCGGATCACCTCGGTGAAGTTAAGGGTCAAGGCATAGGGCTCACCCGCCTCGGGGTCGGCCATCTCGATCAACGGGGTGGCCACGATGCCGGGCCTGCGCCAGAACACCTCCCGCTGCAGTCCATCCAGCAGGGTCAGGGTCATCAGCTGGGCCACCTGGGCCTCCAGCGCCTTGAGTGCGAGCACGGTGGCGCGGGGGCAATGACCCACCAGAGTGATGGGGCGCCCCTCCGGTTTGGCCGTTTCCTCGACCAGGAGAGCGCCAGAGAGCGTCGGCGTGACCACTTGCTCGACGGGGGCCCAATCGAACTCGTCGCGCCAGATGAGATCATCGGGCAGGTGCAGCCCGTTTAAGGTGACGTTCATGAGCGCAGTCCCTGCTGTTTAAGGAGGTTGATAAGGGCGGCGGCATTGGCCTCATCGGCCTGCACCTCGGCCTTGGCACCGTTCGATGCACGCAACTCGATGATGATCCGCTGGGGTTGCCCCGGATTGAACGAGGTTTGGGGCAGGCTTGATGGCCTGGCTTGGCCGGCGGCCGAAGTGGGGGCTTGCGCCTGCTGGGTCTCTTTCGCCTGGGCTTTGCTCAGTTCCTGCTGGAGCTTAGTGCGCATGGCCTCCATCTCCTTCTGGAATTTCTCGCCGTAATACTTGCTCCACTCGCTATAGGCGGGAATGTCCCTGACCTTCTGGCTGTAGCGGGCCAGCTCCTCTTCCACGCCGGCGAGGGTATTGGCCAGGGCATCGGCGTTGCCGCGCAGGTTGTTGATGTCCACGGTCTTGTAGAAGAACGAGCCGGCCCCCACGCTGCGGGTGACCTCCCCCCGGCCACTGCCCGCACCGCCCCCGCCACCGGCCGAGGCCACGGCGTTGCCGGTCTGCTCCGCCTCATCCTGTACGCCACGAAGGCCCGAGCGCATGGCATCGGTGGCACTCTTGGCCCTGGCGGCCGCCGAGTCGAAGCCATCGCCGATCGCCGCCACCGCCTGTTTGGCGTCACCGCTGCCCCCCTTCACCTTGCTCATGGCGTCAGCCGCGATGGCCATGGAGCGGGTGATGCCATCCCCGGTGAGCTGGCCCTGCTTGGTCATTGCCTTCATGCGCTCGATCACCGCGTCGATCTCGGCCTTGTTCTTCGCCTGGTTGAACGCTGCCGCCAGGTACTCCTCACAGGCCGCCGAACTGGAGCCGCTGTGCTGCACCAGGGTATCCAGGGCGCTGAGGGTCTCCTTGAAGCTCTCGCCGATACGGCCATTGGCCCGCTCGAAGTCCAGCCCCAGGGTCTGGGCTGCCTTGCCCAACGTGGCGGGGAGCTCTGCCGCCGTTTTCCTGGCGACGGCGTTGATCTCATCCAGGTAGTCGCGGGTCTGCTTGGCCTCAGTGCCGAGCGCCTGAACGGCGGCGGCCCCCGCTCGCCAACTGCCGGTGGCCTCGTCGTAATGTACCTTGCCCTCGGCGACCAGGCGGTCGAGATCCGCCATGCTGGTGATAGCCACTCCCAACTCGGCAGAGAGGGCAGCCAGTTGGCCATTGAGCTGAGCCTGGGTCTGCGCACGCAGCGCCTGGGATTCTCGCAGCGCCAGCTCGGCCTGCATCCACTCCTTGAGGGCGGTGGCCAGACGGATGATCTGGAATATCGACTCGACAGTGACGGCGGCCAGCAACCCCTTGATCGCCATCCCAAGAGCTTGCATCCCGATAGAGGCGGCGGCCGCTGCCGTCCCTGCCGTGGTCATGCCCCCCGCCGCCGTGGCCGTCGCCGCCGGCAGGGCGATGAACTGACCATAGAGGCCGCGCAGATCGGCAATCCAGCCCGCGATTTTCAGGCCATACCAAGCCTGGGCCATCACCAGCAGGGCATCTCGCCAGGCATAGACGGTCTGGATGAAGGCCTTGATGGATTCCCCAAGCCCGACGATGCCGTCGGAGAGGCGCTGGGCCCACGCCTGCAGGCGGCCATCCTGGGCCATCTGGTCGAATTCACGGTTCAGGCTGGCCAGCTGGTTCTTGAGCCAGGTCAGCGCCCCGTTCTCCGCCACCATGCGGTAGAACTTGGCCAGGTTGTCCTGGGCGTTGGAGATAAGCCCCGAGAGCAGGCTCATGTTGTTGGCCGCAGCTCCGCTCGACTGGGCGGCGATCTCGTTCATTAGCGCCTGGATAGTGTCCCGGCCGAGCTTGCCCGCTTCCGAGAGCTTCTGCAGCTCGGCGGTGTTCTTGCCGGTGACCTGCTCCAGCAGTTGCCACACCGGCACCCCGCGTTCGATAAGCTGCAGGATCTCTTCACCCTGCAGCTTCTGCTTGGCCCAGGCCTGGCCGAGGGCCAGGGAGATGCCCTGCACTTCCTCAAATCCGCCGCCCAGCTTGTAAGCCTGATCGACGATGCCCTGCATCGAACCGTTCATGGGATCGATGCCAAAGGCCTTCAGGCGCACGAAGACCTGGGTCACCTCGTCGAGCTGCAGCGGGGTGTTCTTGGCGAAGTCCTGGATCCAGGCAGACGCCTCTTTGCCACCGGCAATCGACCCCATCACCGCCTTGAGCTGCACACTGAGCCGCTCGGCCTGATCGCCGGTTTGGAACATGGCCATCAGTTGGGTGGTGAGGGTCTGGATACCGAACCAGGTACCGGCCATCGCCACCAGGCGGCCGGTCAGGCTACCGATGGCTCCCTGGAAGCCGCCAGCGCCTTGCGCTCCCTGCACCAGGGAACGCCCCAGCCGTTCGGTTTGGGCCGCGCTCTCGCGCAGTTCGCGCTGCAGTCTGTTCTGTTCCTGGGCAAGGTTGCGGGTATCGATCCCAGCTTGGGATAGGCCCCCACGCAGGCGGCCAACTTCGCTGTGCTGGGCAATCAGCTGGCGCTCCAGCTGCTTGACCTCGGAAGCCAGCAGTCGCTCCTGGTCGGTGAGCTGGCGGGCGCTACCTGCCGCCCCCTGCTGCTCGCGGCGCAGTTCGGCCAACTTATCCCGGGAGAGTATGGTGGCCAGTTCGAGCTGGGTCAGGGCGCGGCCGCTGGCCTCGAACTGAGCGATCAGGTCGCGCTGCTGGGTCAATCCTTCCAGGGTTTGCGCCAGGCGCTCGGTCTCGGCGGCAGTCTCGTCAGAGAGTGGGCCCAACTCCTGCACCTGCCCCGCCAGCGCGGCCAGATCCTCGCGGCCGGTGACTTTGGCCGCGAGTTCTAACGCGAGTTTTAGGTTGGAAGAGGTAGACATGGGCATTCCTGAGAGATTCAGATATGCCCCATGGTAAAGAGATGACAAGATGGGAGGGTTTATGGCCAATTACTGAGATATATCATAGAAAAACCATCCTTTGCCGAGTATGATTTGCTGAAAGATGAATGCCCCAGATTTCCTTTCTTCTCCCCGTCGGTGAAGCCACATTATTGATTGATTAGTTGATGTTGTTCATGAATAACTCATCTCACTCTTTCCCCTTAGCCCACAAGCAATTAATATGACCGAGTGGCAGTTTCACCTCAGCTTTCACAGTCAGAGGGAGCTAGGCGAATATGTAATGCTTTAGAGATAATTTGGTAGTGCAATGATTTAAAGCTTATTTTCGTGGTAATGATTAAGGTGAGGTGGAATTATATGAAAGACTATACTATCGGATTAGCCCCATCTCCTATCTCATCGCTATTTAGCAGTACAATTACCGCCCACTTTAATCCGCAACAATAACATTCATAATGAGAAGGGAAATTAAATGGGAACTTCGATAGAGCTACGCCTTGGAAACGTCTCCCTATCATATTCTAAAAATAGCATGGGGAAAGATTATGGATTTTTATTTCAGAATGGTGATCTAAGACGTGATAAATCAGAAGTAATAAACTACGGAGATGATGAAGAGCATCCAGAAGAAGAACCGGACCTTGGTGAAGCAGAGGAGATTTTTGCTAGAAAATTGTCTCGCGTTATACCTAGACTTAATTTACTAGGTTATACGCTTGAGAATGCACGCACTGAATATCAATCAGTAGTCTCATATGCAGAAGAAATATCAGATATTTGTGATGCGGCAAATTCTGTTAAAAAACATCTCACTTTTGAAGAATTCTGCAACTTGGCATGTCGTTATCCGCTAGCCGAGTTAAATGATGATTATGTCAATCACAATATGCCATCCCGAGACATAATCTCTCAGGGGCGTTTTGCCGATGACATCGACTTGTTTGATCGCATTCCTTGGAATGAGAACTCAAATCTTTATTGGTCTGAAGCCAGTTACCTTTCTGCGAATGTTTGCATTCTCAGCGCGGAATCTATGCTGCAGATCTTTGCCCTAAATGAAGCGAATACAGACGTTGAGGTTAGATGGGCTTTTGGTCATATTGTCTACGCGGGCTGGGTCGAACGCGAAGCATTCCGAGCTGGAGCGATACAAAAGCAAAAGGTTCTGATCGCTACTGAAGGTTCATCAGACGCGCGCATTATTCGACGAGTACTTGATGTCCTACGCCCTGACGTAGCTGATTTTTTCAATTTCATAGATGTCGATGAGAGCCATCCCTTCTGGGGAACTGGTAACCTTGTGAAATTCGCAGAGGGACTTTTACGAATAGAAGTTCTTAATCAGGTGTTATTTGTTTTCGATAACGATGCAGAGGGTGTTGATGCTTTTCGTAAGCTTGAGAGGTTGAACCTTCCATCCAACATGAGAGCAATGCTACTGCCTGACCTTGAGGAATTAAGAGATTTTAAAACTCTCGGGCCTGAAGGTATTAACACCTCTGATATCAATGGGCGGGCAGCAGCAATTGAGTGCTATCTTGACCTTCATTTAGATCAATACCCCCCAGCTCAAATTACATGGAGTAACTTCAAAAAAGATATCGAAGCATGGCATGGTGTATTGGATTTCAAAGAGTCCTACTCAAAGCATTTCTACGATCAGTCCGAGGATATGCTGAGAAATGGTAGTTATGACACATCTAAATTATTAAAATTAATAGATGCGTTAATCCGAGAGTCAGGGTTGGTAATTCCTGTTATTTAAGCTTTCCCCTTTGCTCTTCATATCTGCGTATAGTAGTTCGTAGATTCGATTAGCGAAGCGTAATCTGACGTCCAAGGAAAAGCAAAGCGGCGGCCCCCCCGCCGCTGCTTATTCCCCAACCCTTACGCCGTCTCCGGCCGATCCACATAGAAAGGCGCATCTTCGCCGTCCAGGGCCAGCAGCTCCCCCTCCAGTTCGATCTCGATGGGCTTGTCGCTCAGGAAGTCCACCGCCTTCTTGGGGGCCAGACTGGCGCGGGGCACTGTCAGGATAATGGACTCCCCACCGATCACACTGCGCCCATCCAGGGTGAGCTTCGCCTTCACCTCCGGCTGCACGTTGCCGGCAATGCGGGTGCCGGTGACGGCGTTATAGCTGGCGCTGACGGTCACGGGCCCACCGTCTGCCACCGCGCCTGTCTTGGTGGCCCGCAGCAGCCCCAGGGCATAGTTGATCTCGAAGTCGGTACCGAGCACCAGCGGCGTGGCCCCTTCCGTCACCACCAGGCCGGTGGCCGAGAGGTTGGTTTTGCCCAGGCTCACCCACTTGGGGTGCGCCAGCAGGGTCACCGGCACCTCGGTCAGCGTCCCCGCCCCCTGGTTGATGGGGCTCTCCAGCCCCATAAAGGCGGCGGCCAGCAGCACCGGCGGGATCTCGCTGGTCTTGATGTTGACCGTGGCAGGCTTGGGCACGAAGTAGCTTTCCCGGGCCTGACCCAGCTTGTGCTTGCGCTTGCTCGGGATACTGATCTTCTCGCTGTCCGGTTTGACTTCCAGGCTGTTGACGTCCACCGGGCCAATCACCCCGTTCGAGACGTTGTTGGTGAAGGTCTCGATATAGAGATCCCCTTCCAGGTGCAGTGTTTCGCTCATGACCGTTCTCCCTTGAATTTCACTGTCGTCTTGAAGGCGAGGGGCAGATAGACCACCCCACCCTTGTAGCTCGGCTTGACCGGTGCGCTTTCACGCCGAAAGGTACTGTCACCGCAGGCCCGACCGGCCACGGCCTGCAACATGCGCCCCAGCCACACCCCGGCGCTGGCCTCCTTGGGGGTGGCCCTATGCACCAACACCAGCAGCCAAACCTGGTCAAACGCGCTTTGCCGCCCGCTTTGGCTGCTCTCGTTCTCTCGCTCTCCCTGGTAAATTACATGAATGGCCGGGGTGTGCTGCCCCAGGTTGGCCACCGCCTCCAGGTCGGTGGCCACAAACACCTCCTTGAGCCCTTGCCCTTTCAAGGGCAGCAGCAGCTCGCGCAGCCGCTCCCCCGCCGCCAGGTAGTCGAGTTCAGGCGTGGGGGCACTCATAGGAAGCCCCCAGTTCCCCGGCCAAAGATCCGGCCATCGGACTGCAGCTGGGCCAGGTTCTGGCTCTCCACCTGCTCGCCGTCTGCCGCGAGGCCCAGCGCCAGCTCTCCCTTGCCCACCGATTTGAGGAAGGCCAGGGCCGCCTCATAGCGCTTGGCGATCTGCTCCGGCGCCTGCTCGCCATAGAGGCGGTGGCGGGCGATATCGGCGCAGATGGGCACCAGGGCGCTCGGCACATGGGCCAGCGGCAGCGGGTAGCGTCCCGCCAGGTAGCCATCGATCAGGGCGCTGGCGTCCTGCAGGGCGACGGTGATCGCCGCGTCATCCAGCTCGCCGGCCGGGGTCATAGCGAGGCGCAACAGCTCCGCCTCGCCAAAGCGGGTCACCATATCGCTGACGCTGGCGTAGCTCATTTGCCTTTGCTCTTGCTGCTGGCGGGTGCGGCCGCAGGCTCTGCCGCATCAGGGGCCGGGCTCAGGCCGCCCACTGCTGCGTCCAGATCCCCGTTCGTCTGCGGTGCATCAGCCGACGCGAGGGCGACGTCTTCACCCAGGCGGGTGACCACCAGGCGCGGATCGGCCTCCAGGGTCTCGCACTGCACAGGCGACACAGCCAGCTCAGACTTACCAGGTGCAATCGCCAGGGCCGCGCGATAATAGACCTGACGAACCGTCGATGTGATGCCAACTCGAATAGCCTGTTCCATCTCGTGTTCCATCTCATGTTTCCCTCTGTCTCGTTCAATCCAGGATCCGGTTTAAACGGGGGTTAAACGCCCACACTCGCTCGTTTAACCCTGCCGTTAAACAGCGCTTACAGGTAGTCCGCCACCACCAGTTCCAGCTTGCCCTTGAGCTCGTTGCTGGAGCTGCTTTCCAGCTCGCGCTCCAGCATCTTGGTCGCCAACTTCTCCAGGGCGGGCGGCACCACCAGCAGGGTCGGCTTGATACCAAGCTTGCGGCCGCCGTCCGCCTGGAACTCCCGCATCCGGCTGTAGGCATCCCACAGGTTGTCGGGGGTCAGCGCCCGCTTGTTGGCGAACGCCAGCTGCCAGAAGCCAAAGCCGGCGGCGTCGCGGCAGTCCACCCCGTAGCGGAACTCCTTGCGGGTGAACACCGCCTCGTCGTCGATCTTGGTCATGGCGATGAGCTCGGGGGACTTGCGATCCTGGAAGATGATCGGCTTGAGGGCGCGGCTGGTATCGAGCAGGAACCAGGGCTCGCCGGTATAGGCGCCATCCACCACCAGGTTGGCCACCAGCGCCGGGGTGCCGGTGCCATCGACCTTGGGATAGACCGGGTGATCGGTATCGAAGAAATACTGGGCGTCGTAGCAGGGTGTGGTGAAACCGGCTCCCAGCAAACCGAAACAGAGCTCGTCGGGATGTACCCCGGCCGAGCGCCCCATCTCGGCGAACAGCGGGGCATAGATGCCCAGCTCGTCGTCCGCGATATCGTTGCGATCGACGGCCACGGTGGCTTCGAAGTCCTCGTTGACGATCTGGTAACCGTGGGTCTTCATCGACTCGATCACCCGATCCCCGACCCACTTGCGCAAGCTCGGGAACTTGCCGAGCCAGCCATAGGTGTTGGACTTGGTGGTCGATTTGATCACGGTGGCGATCTTGGTGTACTGGGTCGGCGCCTCGCTCTTGGCGTCCTCAAAGTTCTTCTTGAAGCCGGTGAAGAGGGACTGCAGCAGCGCGGGTGTAATCATGGCCATGGTCTATTCCTTCTCTGGTTAAACGGAACTGCCTTCGCGTGAAACGGGGCTTGCTCAGGCCTTGGCCTTGGCAAAGTCCTCGTGGCTGATGCCGAGCTGGTCGGCGGCGTACTTGTCCTCGGCCGAGAGCACGGCCTCCCCCTTCTTCTCCGGCAGGGTGACGGCAGCGGTCTGGCTCGCCGTGAGCGCGGCGATGGCCGGGCGCGGCTCCAGCAGGGCCTTGAGGGCGGCCACCCCCTTCTGGGCGGCATAGGCGGTCAGGTACTCCTCTTCGGCCGCCACCACCTTGCCTGCGGTGCGGGCCTCCTTGATGAGGGTCGCGGCATCGGTGGTGTCCACCTGGGCGGTCAGGGCCGCCACCTGGGTGACCAGGGCGTTATAGGTCGCCACCGGCACGTATTGCGCCAGGTCAACCTGGGCTCCTTGTTGTACTGAGGTCGTCTGCGCCTTGAGCGCGGCCAGAGCGGTCTTCTCGGCCGAGAGCGCGGCCTCCAGCTCCGGCGCCTTCTTGGCGCTGGCCTGCAGGCTGTCGAGCTCGGTAAGCGCCTTCTGCAGTTGCTCGTCGGTCGGGTCACCGGTCAGCTCGATGCCGAGCTTGGCCAGCAGCTTTTTCAGCAGTTCATTCATGGAGTTCTCCTTGGTGAGGGTGGCCGGCTGGCCGGGTTGGATCGGTTGAGCACTCAAGGCCGCCAGCGCCTGCATACCCACCACCCCGGGATCGTTGGTGATGGCGGTCATGCGCAGCTCCAGGGGGCGGCCCTGGGCGTCATAGGGGAATACGGCAGAGAGGAAGCGATACTCTTTGGCAGCGACCAGGGCGGCGGCCCGCTCGGTCCAGCGGGGTTTGATAAAGAGTCCCTCCCCCTCGCGCCACTCGATTTCGTCGCCGTTGTACCACCCGGCCGCCGGAGCGGGCTGGCCGTTCTGATCCACCTTGAGGGTTTGGTGGTCGTAGTCGATGAGGATGTCTTGACCGAGCGCCTTGGCCCGGTTGATCAGGGTAGTGGCGATGGTCTTGTCGAGCTGCCAGTGGCCACCAGGCACATCGAAGGGGCGGCCATCCCTGGCCTTGAACGGGCCCACCGGCAGTAACTGGTGCCAACCGTCGTCGCTCGGGCCAAGCACCGCATCGAGCACGGCCAGCCCCAGGGTAGTGGGTCTGGCATTCAAGATGGCCACGGCAATCGCAGATGGGGGCATCACTCTTACTCCGGCTGGACATAGCAAAAATCACTGGTGCCAGTGTCAGGGAGGAGAGAGAGGGGTGGGGTTTATGGTGGGTTACTGCAACAGCAGGGGGTGCCGGTACTGTTTAAGGGTGTTTAAACACCGTTTTGCTGGGCCAAGAGCGGACGGGCCATGCCATCGCACCGGCCCTGCCCCCGTAAACGCACTCAGAGGCTTAGGGCGCGTCCGCCGTCAGATAGCCTTCCAGCGTCTCCAGTACGCTCTGCTGGTCTGTTTCCGACAGCCCCAGATAGGGGCGCTCAGGCAGGTTGATCTCGGGGCGGCCGAACTGGTGAGCGGCGCCGTATTCCAGCGGGGTGCCGAAGTAGAGGGCCTGGGGATCGGCCTGATAGTTGAGGGTGTCGCGCAGATCGTCGTTCAGGCGCAGCACCTCGTCGGCATGGCGCGGCTTGCGGGCGCGGTACTTGTCCGAGAGCGGGGCCCAGGGATCTCCTTCCGGGGTCTCCTGCGCATCCCAGCGATCTCGGTGCGACAGCAGCAGTCCCTCGCCGATATCCGCCAGGGGCTCGCTCAAGTCGCCGGTGCGCTGATAGAGCCTGGCCAGCAGCTCATGGGCATCGGCCACCCCGTGGTGGCTGATGGCGATAAAGCTGCCCGCCATCAGGCGTCATCCTCGAAGGTGGTCATAAAGTGCATGGCCTCTTCATCAGCCGCAGCCATGGCGGCGGCCCAGAGATCCCCCAACAGTTCTGCCTCTTCACCTTCGGCTTGTTCGCACAAGGCATCCAGCGCCTTGGCCTGTGCCAGGGTAAAGGGGCCATCTTCTGCCAGCAGGGCGCTGGCTTGTTCCAACAGGGTCATCCTTTCTCTCCTTTGCGGCTGGCGGTCGTGGCCTGGGCCAGCATGGCCTCCACTCGTTTGGCCAGTTCGGGGAAATGCGTCACCATGGCATCCCTCGCCAAGACCCAGGCGGCAAATGCCTCGGCGGCGGCTTCCATCCTGGTCTTGCCGGCATACTCCGTCAGCAGTCCCACCCCCGTCAGGTCAGGCTCCCCGGCCCAGAAGTGAACCTGGTGACCGAGTTCGTGCAACCAGGTTGAGAGCCGCTGGGCTGATTCCCCCTGCTTGCCGCCGACGTTGGCGGAGATGCTCCAGTGACGGCGCAAGGTCTCGCCACTGGTCCCCCTTGGCAACCAGTGACGGGGCCCGGTGTTGGCATGGGCATCGGTGACCACCTCGGCCGCCGCCGCTTGCACCGCCTGCATGTCCACTGCTTTGAGTGTATCACCCGCCTTCACTTTGATAACCAGATGGCCCCAGCTTTTGGCCGTAAAGCCGTTGGTCGCGCTGGCCCGGCGCGTGTAATAGAGGGAGCGAACCAGGTAAGGGTCTGTGCCCAGGTACTCGGCGATGGCCGGCGCAACCTTGAGCCCTGCCGCCCCCTTGCCCATCTCGGTCTGCTTGATAAACAGGGTCTTGACCGGGTGCGCCTTGAGGAAGGCCGCCAAGGGCTCACGCTGGGGTGCGGGTAGCTGGGCCAGCAGATCGCTGACCCCCTGCGCCGTCACCCCCTTGGCGGTCGAAAAGGCGCTCTCCACCAACCGCTGCGGCAAGCGCTCGGCCAGCGCGGGTTTCGCCGCCTCCCGCTTGGCCACGGCCTCGGTCAGGGCGGCGGGCGTCTTTGGCCGGTAATCGAAACCCGGATCGATGCCACGGGGGATCCGGTGTATCTCCCCGGTCGCCTTGTCCACCCACTCATAATTGCCGTCATCCGGTGCCTGGCCCACCGTCAGCCCCCGCCGTTTGAGATCTGACTCGGAGAGCAGGAACTTCTTGCACTTGCAGCCATAGCCGTTGCTGGGGCTGTGGGTCTCCCACCAGGGATGGTCCACCGGCAGCACCAGGTTGTTCCACTTGAGGTGCAGCTCCCTGGGGTGCTCGGAGTCGCCGTGGCGATAGAGCGCATAGGGGCGCTTGTGCTTGATGCGCTCTATCTGGTCATCACGCCCGGCGTTGTAGCTCTGGCGCAGGTTGGTCTCGAAGATGACGCGAGAGCGCCACGACGCCGGGCCGGTATGCACCCAACCGTGGCGAGCCACGATTTCCTTGAACGCTTTCTGGAATGCACCGAGGGATTGCCCCTCGCTGATCGCCTTGTCCACCGCCCCGCGCAGGTCGGCCAGCAAGTCAGTCTTGGTCGCCCCCGCCACCATAAAGGCGCGGTTATGGGCGTCCCGCCACACATCGGCCCAGCGCTCGCTCGGCATATTCAGCTTCTGGCGAAAGAAGGCGATCGCCTCCTCAAACGGCAGACTGCCGTAACGAACGGGCATCAGTTGCCCTCCTCCATCTCCAGCATGCCGAGCAGTTCGCTGGCGGCAATGGCCTGGGCCAGCAGCGCCCCCAGTTCGTCATGACTGAGGTTGGGCTCCAGCGCCAGCAAGCCATCCCGGATCTCCTCCAGGGTGGTGGCCTGCATCACCAGTGCCTGGACAGCATCGGTCATGCCGGCGAGCAAAGGGGCCACCTCGGCCTGCAGCCGGGCCAGCTGGGCATCGTTGTTATCACCCCGGGCAGGGGACTTTGCCGCCAGCGCCGCCAACCCTTGCGCCTTGAGCGCCGCCTCCCCGGCCCCTGCCTGCTTGTCGACGATGACCAGCACCTCTTCCCCTTCCTTGGGTGCCGGGATCTGCAGCTTGTCCCGCACCCACTGGGCCGGGATCTGCATCCCCATGCCCACCAGGGCCCGCAGCGGATAGGCCAGATCGCGCATGTCCTCGGGCTCGGTCACGTCAAACTCCAGGCGCGGGCAGCGGCGCGGCCCCTGGAAGCTCTTGCCGTTCAGGGCAAACAGCGGATAGACCAGATCCCGGGTCAGGGTCGCGGCGAGCTGGCGAAGGTCTGCATCCCGTACCTCCTGGCGCACCTCGTTGTGGACGTTGCCGAGCGCATGGGTCGAGCTCTTGCCGTCGGCCTGGCTGGTCAAGGTTCCCCCCAGGATGGCCTTGCTCATGGAGCGCTCACACCAGTCCATCATCACCACAAAGGGATCGGCCTGACCGTTGGCCGCATTCTGGAAATCGATCTCCATCCCCCGGGGGATGATGCCGCCAGCGTTATGGCCGATGGAGAGCACCGCCTGCAGCAGGGTCGCCTTCTCCTTCTCGGTCGCCCCTTCCGGGTATTTGCCCAGGCGCACCGGCAGGCCATAGATCTCCAGAAACTCGGCGAGATCCCGCACGCTGTAGTTCTTGAACAGGAAGGGCCAGACCAGGGTGCGGATAAGGCCGGTGCGGGCGAGATACCCCGACTTCGACTTGGCCTTGTGCATGACCCAGCCGAACGGATTGAGGGCTGCCCCCTCCTTGCTACCGTCCCGCAGCCGCAACTGGTTCCAGTCATCCGGGTGGGTCTGGAACCAGGCGGGATCGCGCCAGACGATGCCCTTGGGGAGCTGCAGCCCCTCCACCATCTCCCAGCCGCTGAACTCCTGGGCACTGAACCCCTTGAGCACCGCATCGGTGGCGTCAAAGATGGCGTCATCCAACCAGGTGAAGTCCTCCAGCAGCTCGCGGATCATCTCGCAGTCGCGCTGCTCGGCGGGGGTCGCATTGCGGGGCGGCTCTATGGTCCAGCTCACCCCGAGCAGGGACCGGCGCCGTTTGCCGAGCTCGCTCTGCAGGTGGGCGTCCTTCTCCTCCATGTCTTCGGCCAGCTCGCACTGGGCGATGAGGCTCCCCTCCTCCGCTTCTTTCAGCGCTGCTGCAGCCTTGCCCGGGGTGAGCCCCACCGTGGGATGCTCGCTGTAGTGACGACGCAGTTGGGCCAGCTTGGCGTCGTTCTCGGTCTGCGGCTCCTTCTGCAGGCGCAGCGAGTTGCCATGAATGTCGATGAGTCCGGCCATTACCAACCCCCTCTTTCATATCGGTGATAGTCGTCGTTGCGCTCTGAATCGTGTTTACCAGGTAAGGGGGTGAACTCGATGGCGCCCCCTTCCATCCAACTCGCCCGCACTGCCATGGCCAGCGCCACCGCAAAGTCGCCGTGACGCTGCTGGCCGCCCTGGCCGGTGTTCTTGCCCTTGTCGATCTTGGGTACCCCGTTGATGACCTGGATTTTGCCGAGGTCGTCCTGCACGTCTGCATGGCGCGGGATCACCAGGTTGTCGTCCTCGAACTCGGCCTTGAGCTTGGGCATCCACTCCCGGTACCAGGGGTCATTGAGCATCACGCACTCGATCATGCTGGCGCCCCAGCGCAGCCGAGCAGCTTCTGCCAGATAACCGCCGTTACCGGTGGCATCGAAGGCGGCCGCCGTGAAGCGGTGTAGCCCCTGCAGCAGGTAGAACAGGATTTGGCGCTGGGTCTCATAGGGGGCATTGACCAGCTCCACCACGAAGGGCACGGTCTTGCGCAGGCTGGTCGCGATGGATAGCGGAACAAACACCGAGAGATCCCCCTTGCGGGCGAAGTCCTCCCCCAGTACATGACGGCAATTGCGATCGAGCGCTTCCAGGCAGGGCTTGAGGTTCTCCTCACACCAGATCTCCGCCACCGCCTTGCGGGTCTCCTCGCTTTGCAGCTCGAAGTCCGCAGGGGAAGTGAAGCGCAGGATGGGGATCTCCGGCTGCATGGCCCGCTCGATCAGGGTGCGCTTGATATAGACGCCGCTGCTCTGCTTGGGCACGCAGAAATACTCCTCCAGCGCATCCTCTTCGGTGGCGGTGGCCTTGAGCAGCCCGGCCTTCCAGCTCTCCTCGGCCTCCGGCGTCCAGGGCGTGCCCTTGACCTGGCAGATGCGACGATAGAGCCCTTGGCGGCAGGCGTCGTCCAGGCTGATGGTGTGGATGGAATACTCTTTACGGCCCGCACGGCTGTCGTTGATGAGCTGGTTAAACAGGTTGTCCACGCCGTTGTGGGTGCTGATAAGCCGCACCTTGGCCCCCCACATAGTCAGCGCCATCGCAGCTTTCAGCACCTCGGCGAGCCGGTCGTGGAACGCCGCCTCGTCGATGGTGACATTGCCCTGCATCCCCCGCAGGTTGGAGGGGTTGCTGGAGAGCGCCTGCACCTTGAAGCCCGAGGCGAAATAGACCACGAAGGTGAGGATCGCCTTGTCCTCGTCGTCGGTGAACACCTCCTCCTGGATCTCGCCTGCTGCCTTGTTGTACGCCTTGGCCCACATGGCCACGGCATCGATAAACTCTCGCGCCATCTCCTTGTTGCTGCCTACATAGAAGTGGTGGCAGCCCCCGGCCGTCTTGGTCTTGGAGGCCGTCAGGGCGGCGTCGGCCGCCTCCGCCCAGGTGATCCCGGTGCGGCGGCTCTTCTCGGCGATCTTGAGCGGGCTCTCGTCGGCTATCCAAATCTTCTGGTAGGGCAGCAACACCTCGTCGGGGCTGTATTCAGTACCGAGGGTCTGGGCCAACTGCTGTGCGATAGGGGTCTGTACGATCGTGGTCATCAGACAATCCCCAGGATTTCGCGGCGTATCTCGGCGGCGGCCTCACCGCTCAGGCCCGCCTGGGTGACGATGGCCTCGGTCTTGGCGGCCACTTCCTCGGCAAAGGCCTGGCGGATCTCTTTCTCCCGGCGATGCGATTGCATGGCGGTGGATTCGAGCCGCTGGGCCGCCAACATGGCGTTTTTCAGCATGTCGATATCCACCGCCTCCTCCGGGTTCTGCACCTGGGCCAGCATCGCCTTGAACAGCTGGGAACGGCCGAGCTCCAGGATGAGCTTGGTGGTCTCTCCCATCGGCTTGTCACCGAGCTGGGAGGTGAGCGCCGCCGTGGTCTCCCGTAAGTCGCGCAGGTGCTGGCCCACCTGCTCCACCTGACTGGCGTGGCGGCTGAGCCCTGAGCGGGAGAGCTTGAGATCATCGGGTAACCCTGCGCCCTCGATAAGACCATTGATCTCGTCCAGGATGGCGGCCTGGCTGTTGCCCTTGTCGCGCAGCATCTCGTTGAGGGCGTTGCGGATAGCTTCGGGCAGCAGCCACACCTTGCTGGCGCGGCCCCGGGTCGGTTTCTCGGCCATGGTCAATCCTCCGCCCGAGGCTTCTTGACACCCGGCACGCTGGATCGCCCTTCAGCCACGTCCTGGCCCCGGCCGGTCAGGTGCGCCACCTGCACCTGGGCCAATTTCTCGATGCGCACCAGCCCCTGCTCATCCAGCCAGGCCAGCAGGGTCTTGACCCGATCCCGGGACACCCGGCCGGTACCCAGCTGGTCGAGGCAATCATTGAGGATCGACTCGTTGGCGGCCCCGCCGATATCGAGCAAGGATCGCAAGATCACCAGGCGTTGCTGGGCGTCCAATATCCCTTGAATGCTCATGTTCTCTCCTTGAGTTCATTTTCCAGCAGCAGGTCGGCGAGCCGGCGGGCCTGGCGCAGTTCCGGCGCCAGTGCCCGCAGCTCACCACGCAATTCGCTGATCTCCAGTTGCAGGGTGTGCAGCTCCTTCTCGGTCGGCAGATCCGAGAGTTGCTGCTCGACCCTGGCCACCCTGGCGGCCAGGCCGGTGACATCTTCACGCTTGGCGTAGGTCTTGGAGAGCAAGATGATGACGATCAACCCCACCAGACTGGCCAGGGCGTACAGGGGCCCCCAGTTTTTAACGATAAATTCCCACATCGGTGGCCCCCTTCGTCTGGTTCGGCAATATCGGGCCTAGCAGCGGCCTCCTGTTCCCCTTAACGATGAAATCCCACACGGATTGCCTCCTTGCGCTCGAATAGGGTCTGGCACTCGATGCAGCGCGGCGCATCGGGTTCGGCATGCAGCCGTGCAATCGGGATGGGCTCATCACAATCGCAACAGATGCCATCGCCACGGGGTTTGGGCCTTGCCCGGTGGGCGTCAATAAGGCGCCCGGTCCGCTCGGCGTCGAGCTGCTGGGCGCGGTCTATGGGGTCGCTCAAGGGTGTCTCCTTGCGAACCGATTACTTGATGACGTGGGTCGCCTTGAGGCGGCCCCAGATGGCCAGCAGGCCGCCGATGGCACTGGCCAGATCCACGGCGGTGGAGACCAGGCTGGTTTGGGTACCGACATCGACCGGCACGCCGAACAGGCCGGCGATACCGGCCCCCACGGCGATGACGCCGCCGATGACGGCGCGGCTCCTGAGCGCAGGCTTGGCTTGGGGTAACAGGGAATCAGGCATGATGGGTTTCCTTCTGTTGAGGTGGGGTAAGACGGGCACGGGCCCGCAGGCGATCCAGCTCCCCTACCGACCGCCAGCCCTGCTCGTACAGGGATTGGCGAGTGGCGTGATGGCTGTAGAGCGGGATGGCCTCCAGATCCGCACCGGCCAGGGCGGCCTTGAGATGGGCGCGGCGCCCATCCTTGAAGCAGGCAAGGTAACGGGGATTCTTGAGTTCGGGGATGCCGAAATACCCGGCGGCCTGGATCCCTTGCAACGCTTGGCGGCGCTTGTTGATGAGGCTGGGTTTGCTCATGCCGCCCCCTCACCGAACCGGGTCGAGAGCAGGTAACTCTGCAGGCGCAGCAGGCGGTTGCTCCAGCCGTGGGCATTGGCCCACTGGCTCGGGTCTTTGCGCACGATGCCGAGCATGAAGCCGGCGCGGATCTCAAGCAGCGTGAGCAGCAGGGCCCGACCACCATCTCGACCGGTCTTGGCGGCCAGCACCCGCAAGGTATGGGAGCCCAGCACCCCATCGGCCAAGACGCCGAGCGCCTGCTGCAACTGGCGCACCGAGCGACCAGGGCCGTGATGCACGGCGCCGTCGAACAGGGCAATGGCAATCAGCGGGCAGACGCTATCAACCCGATCGCAACGGGCGGGCAGCCAGTAGTTCGCGCGGTAAAACAACTGGGCGTGGGCAGGGGTCGCATCCCCGACGGCAATGTCCGGCCGACCATCCCGATCGAGGTCGATCATGCCGTCCTTCCTGCCGTCGGCGACATCGGCCATGCCGAACTTGGTATGGCCGCCACGGTCGGCCGGATGGTTGACCTCGCCCCCTTCCACATCGGGACGGAGCAACCAGGCAAGCGCTATGGGATAGGTATCAGGCAACATAAAAGGCCCCTCGATAAACTGCGTTATCGCAGCGTACCGAGGGGCCTTAATGGGGCGGGTTTATGGTGGGTTAGAAAGGTAACTCTGAAATGACAGAGGGATCAGGGGAAGACGATAATACCTAGCTGTTCCAGCAACTCTGGCTGCTGATATTCACTTATTTTTACCCCGTTTAGATTAACTCGTCGCGGATTCAACCCAGACAGATCACTATTTCGCAGATCGCACCCCTGCAGATTAAAGCTGGTCCATTCTATTTGTCCAAACTCTGAATCACTCAGATCAGATCCAGCCAAAGATGCTCTCTGCAAATTCGCTCCATTCCACCGGTTGCCACTGAGCTCGCATTTTTCCAGCAAGCAACCTTCGAAGTTGGCGTAATTAAAGTTGTTACCGGTCAAATAAGCGTCGCAGAAGTAACTTCTAAGGGTAATCTGGTTGACGAAGCTGGCACGGGAGAAATTAATCCCCATTGCCTGACAGTCACGCATTTCCAACCCCAAGCACTGGCTGTGACTCAAGTTCGCTAGGGTCAGATCACAGCGTAGGAAGCTCGCCTCACGCAGATTACATGCTTGCAGCTGACAACTGAGCTCCTGTTCCCGATCATAAAAACTACAGTCAACGAAGCGACACTCACTCAAATTCAACCGGGAAAAATCGCAACCAACGAAGCTGCAGCCACTAAACTGCTCGCCTTCTACCTCTTGCTGCTCGAAGCGCCGCCCCTCGAAACGCAAGCCATTGATCATTCTGATACTCCTCTGACGAAGACCGTCATGTGAATAAATTGTATTAACCTAAACTAAACTTCCTGAACTCAAGCTGTTTGCCTTGAATCACGAATTTGTATGTCCGTCACACCGACAAGATACATTCATTGAACTTTCATTCAAAAAAATCCTTCTGTACACGTTTCTTAGTCAGTTGCCGTTGCTCTGCCACCACCGCATAGGTCTGAGGCACCGATAGGCCATGCTTGCGGGCCAATTGGTCGATATTACGGCCATTGAACTCATCCCAGATCGCTCTGTCCCGCAGCGCGGCCTTGAGATGATCGCCGGTTGGGATGTAGTAGGCACGCCCCCCCATATAGTGAGCTTGCACCAATGCCAGCTTGCGGGCCTGGGCCAAGGCCTTATCCGCCGCCATCCCGCCGCGCCCAAGTTCACAGGCAAGCACATCGACCAGCTCGGCCAGTGCCTTGGGCCATTTGGCAGTCAGCTCGGCCGCCGGGATCTGATCCAACCGGTCCACCAACTGCCCCAAGGATTCATGGTCCTCGGCGAACAGGTCCAGATTCTCTTGGCTGCTATCCATGTTGCACCTCCGCCTGCATCTGCTCAAAGGCTGCCACAACAGCCTGATAGCCCACCACCCGACCGGTCTTTTCATTGATGGGGATAGTTTTAGGTTCTTCGCGGGATCTTGGGGAAGTGGAAGTTGACAGACAGGGTGCTGGTAAACTGGCTGTCTCCAAACACACCA
>NZ_JAPCIV010000045.1:0-33453 GCF_027707585.1 Aeromonas sp. QDB39
CTACACGCCGAAACAGCGTCTGGCACAGGCCGCATGACCTCTACTTTTGAATGCCCCTAAAAATGGGGGGATTACCGGCCGATTAATTGGTGAGGCAGAAGGTAAAGATAACAAAGCGATTAACATCACAAAGCTACGACAGTTAGCGCTAAATATCCATGAAGACTTAGAACGTGATGAAGTATCTAGCCCCGCAAAGGGGGTGCTATTTGGTAATGCGTATAGATTAAAGCCAATTTCAGATAGAGACCAACCATTTACTGATAAATGTCTATTATCATCAAAAACAAGCTCTACTGCGTTAGTACATACTCCAGATTTATTTAGAGTGGTTCATTATGTGAAGGAATCAAACGATGCAGCCTTTGCGGCTCAATGCAGAAAATTACTAGTTGAAACTGTTGGTTTAGTAGAGTTCCCATCGACACCTCGCATCGAGGATGAATCAATTAATATAGAAACCGCAAATTAACAAGCACTTCAAGAGGGGCTGGCAACACGCGCAGTGTCCAGCCCGTAGGTCCGATTAGCCGTGAGGCGTAATCGGACGTTCACGTAAATCAATTCTCCAGCTATAACAGTCCCCCGCATTCCGCCTCTGCCAGATGCCGCCGATTCACGGAAACTAGGGGATAGCGGCATCTCGATCGTCCGGTCACGCTTCTCCAATCGAAGCTGCATGGGGCGGTGATAAATATAAGAGCCGCCCGATGGGCGGCTCTTTGTATCAGTGATGGATGGCTGAATCGCCTTGTTACTGAATCGTCTTTTTAGTGAATCGTTATTGGGCCTTGGGCGCTTCCACCGCCGCGGCCGCCGGTTGGTCGTCTTCCTTGATCCAGGCATCCAGCAGGGTGTAGCCCACCGCCAGCACCACAGGGCCGATAAAGAGGCCGATGATCCCCATCGCCAGCAAGCCGCCGATAACCCCCACCAGGATGAGAATGAGCGGCAGGTCGGCGCCGCGCTTGATCAGGAAGGGTCGCAGGAAGTTGTCCATGGTGCCCGCCAGCAGCGACCAGACCAGCAGGAAGGTGCCCCAGGTGGTGTCACCGCTCCAGTAGAGGTAGCCGACACAGGCCAGCAGCACCGGGAAGGGGCCGATCTGGGCGACGATCAGCAGGAACATCACCACCACCAGGATCATGGTGTAGGGGATGCCGGCAATCAGCAGACCCAATCCCGCCACCGAGGATTGCACCAGTGCGGTCACGACGACCCCCATGGCCACGGCGCGGATCGCCTGTGAAGCGAGCACGGTGGCGTTGTCGCCACGCTCGCCGGCCAGCCGGTGGGCGAAACGGCGAATGCCGGTCGCCACCACTTCACCCGAGTGGTAGAGCAGGCCGCAGATGCCGACGGTCAACAGGAAGTGGACGAACAGCAGCCCCAGGTTGCCCGCCTGGGAGGCGAGCCAGCGGGCGGTCTGGCCAAAATAAGGGGCCAGCTTGGCAAACAGGACCTGGCCACCGCTCGCCAGAATTTGCTGCCAGAAGTCATAGAGCTTGCCGCCCACCAGCGGAACCTGCTGTAGCCAGAGCAGCTCGGGCGGCGGGGAGTGGCTGATGGTGGTGCCGAGTTCAATCAGCATGGGGGCCTTCTCCGCCACGTTGGCCAGCGCCATGAACAGCGGAATGACGAACATCAGCAGCAGTACCAGGGTCATGCTGAGGGCCGCCAGGGCGCGCTTGCCCCACAGCAGGCGCTGCACCATCAGCATCAGTGGCCAGGTAGCGATGGTGATCATGGTGGCCCACACCAGGGCGGGCAGGAAGGGGCGCAGCACCATGAAGCAGGAGACGATGAGGAGGCTGAGGAACAGTACTCCCAGGGTTATCTTGGCCAAATCCACTTTTTTCATATTCATAGCAATCCCTTGTCAGGGCCTGGGCCCTTGGGTAGCGGGTCATTATTCACGAGTGAGAGTATCCACCAGAGGCCGGCGCTCAACCAGAGCCCCAGGCAACAATAAAGCAGCCACTGGCCGAGCAGGATAAGCCAGGAGCTGGTCAGCCAGAGCGGCAGCACCCACCAGAGCGCCCCCAGCGGCAGGCCGCCGAGCAGCGCCAGCAGCGGGGTGCGCCAGCCAGTCTGCACCGTGCGCGGCAGCGGCAACATCATGCCGAGGGTCAGCCCCAGACTGAAGGTGGCCAGGCCCGCCAGCGCCGAGGATTGGCTCCACCCGGCGGCCAGCGCGCAGGCGAAGGTGAGCCCGGCCCAGCTCCACGGCTTGGCCGCCAGGTTGGCGAGGCGGGGATGCAGGGCCAGCAGCAATGCGCCAAGCAGCAGGCCGGCCGCCACATCCGACAGGAAGTGAACCCCGAGCCAGACCCGGGCCAGCCCGGTCAGGGCCGCCAGCAGCAGAGCCAGGGTGGTGCTGCGCCAGGGGTTGGCGGGCCAGCACCCTCTGAGCAATGCGCCCCAGAACAGCAGTGCCGAGGCGGCGTGGCCGCTCGGCATGCCGAAGCCCTGGGCGCTGCCTTGTGCCAGCGCGGGATCGAGGTGGAAGGGTCTGGGCCAGCCAATCCCCTCCTTGGCCAGCTGCACCAGCACGGTGAGGGTCAGCATGGCCAGCAGCAACTGGCGCACCCGGGGCCAGCCCAGCCAGGGCAGCAGCAAGGGTAGCAGGGCAAGCTGAAAGGCGGCTGAACCGAACAGGTTGCTGACTTCGAGCCAGCGCACCTGAGCACCGAGCCAGGTCTGCAGCTGGTGGATAAGCGGCACTTCCATTTGGTGCAGTGCATTGCCCTCGCCACGAAAATCGGGCTGCCACAGCACTGGGCTGTCGGGAATGGCGGCCAGTTGGGGTGCCAGCCAGTCGAGCTGCGCCGGAAAGCGGCGCTGATCATCCGGCAACCGGGCCGGAGCGATCAGCCTGGCATTGAGGATCTCGCCGCCCAGATTGGGGGCCTGCAGCAGGGAGACAAAGCCAGAACCGGTCTGTGCGCGAATGGGTTCCAGAGTCTGGCAAGCAAACAGCAAGGCGCGCTGCCATGAGCCCAGCTCGGCGATGACCCGACCCCGCAGGCCAGTCTCTTCGTACAGCTCCCGCAGCGCCGCCTGTTGCGGCGTCTCGCCCGCGTCTATGTAGCCGCCGGTCAGGCTGTAGCGGGACGAGACCCTGTCCTGTACCAGCAACAGCTGTTGTTGATGTTTGACGACGCAGACGGCTGCGCTTGGCGCGGCCAGGGCGGGCAATCCCGCCAACAGAAGACAGAACAGCAAAAAACAGTAGCGCGACATGACCGCCTGACGAGTGAGGGAGAATGGGCACAAGCGTCACAGAAATCAGATAGTTGGGCAATGGTTTCCGGTCTGGCTTCGCGACTTGGGGCGGCCTGACGAGGGGCCGGCTGGCTGCGCAAGGATTGCCGTGGGGAGAGGCAGTCCCTAGTATTGGCAGCTATGTTATTTTCATGCAGCAAACCTTGGGACCTTCCATGAAACAGTTTGGCTTTTTTCTGGGTATCGCCATCGGCGTCATCCTGATCCTGTTCGGCAGCATCGTCATCTTCCAGGCCCTGCCTGCCGCGCTGGACGTGCTGGAGATGCCGAGCCGCATCCCCTTCGTGCGCGAGGTTTACACCTGGCTGATGACCAGCGCCAGCGGTCTGACCGGCCAGTTGGAGCAGAACTTCCTGGAGGCGTTCCAGACCGTGCTCAAGCTGATCCTGCTCATCACCTTCATGTGGGTCTGCGTCAAGCTGGTCAACATGGGGGTCTTGATCATCCGTGCCGGGGTGGACCTCATCCGTACCGCCATCGAGCACAGCGAAAGTGCCCAGACCAAGAAGCCCGATCACGACCACCACTTCCAGTGAGCTGATCGCACCATGAAACAGGCCACCTTCGGGTGGCCTGTTTGCATCTTGGGTTTATTCGATCGTGGGCAGGTGATCCGCCGGTGGTGACTGGACCACATCCTGATAGCGGGCGATGAGGCGCTTGAAGGCCTCCCCCTGTCTGACCTTGTCGAGCGCCTGCTGCAGGCGGGCGACCTGCTGTTTGTCCGCCGCCGGGTTGAAGGCGAAGCAGTTGTCCTGATCCGCCAGGGTGGCGACGGTGACGAAGGTATCGGATGAAAAGCCGAGCTGCCTTGCCTGGTGGAACAGCATGACCTCGTTGCCGGCCACCAGATCGGTGCGGGCCATGATGAGCTGGCGCACCACCTGATCCATGCGTTCCACCGACATCAGGTTGGTGGGGCTGATGCCCCGGTTGAGCAGCAGCTGCTCCCCCACGTCCGCCTGCATGACCCCGATCTGCAGCTTGGTCAGATCGGCCTTGCCGGTCACCTTGGGGGCATCCCGCTTGCGCCCTACCAGCGAGACCCGCGAGTGGCTGATGGGGCAGACCCAGAGAAAGTGCGGATCCCGTGCCTGGGTGTGGGCTGTGGTGAACAGCACCGCATCCGGCTGCTGGGTCAGCAGATACCAGGCCTTGGCCCAGGGCATGAAGTGGATGGGCTGCTCCGGCTCGCCCATCTCCTGCCACATCAGCCTCAGCAGCTCCACCGCCAGGCCGGTGCTGTTGCCCTGCTCATCCTGGCCGTTGAACGGCATGTTCTGCTCGGAGTAATAGGTGAACGCCGAGGCGGGCAGGGCTGTGCCAAGACAGCAGCAGATCATCAGGCTGAGCAGACGCGACATGGCAGCACTCCTTGCAACAAATCGTCTTTCCAGTTTAGGGGGCTATGTCGAGAAGTTCATGATTTCCCGCGCCCGGTAGCGTGGGCGGTGAGGGGTTGTGGTGGGGAGCGAGGGGGTGGAAAACAGCCAGGCCATCTTGCGATGGCCTGGTGAGGGGCTTACTTGAGCAGGGCTTCCATCTCGGCTTCGGCAGCGGCGCGCGCGGCCTCGGCCTTGGCAGCCGCATCCGCCGCCGTTGTTGCGGTAGCGGTGGCGCTGCTGACCGCCTGCTTGGCGGGCTCGACCACGGCCTTGGTGGCCTGCTGCTGTACGGTGGCAGTGGCGCTGCTGACAGCCTGCTTGGCCGGCTCGGCCACGGCCTTGGTGGCCTGCTGCTGCACGGTGGCAGTGGCGCTGCTGACTGCCTGCTTGGCCGGTTCGGTCACGGCCTTGGTGGCCTGCTGCTGCACGGTGGCAGTGGCGCTGCTGGCCGCCTGCTTGGCCGGCTCGGCCACGGCCTTGGCAGCTTGTTGCTGCACGGTGGCGTTGCTGACTGCTTGCTTGGCCGGTTCGGTCACGGCCTTGGTGGCCTGCTGCTGCACGGTGGCAGTGGCGCTGCTGGCCGCCTTGCCGGCCTGTTGCTGGGCCGAGGTAGCGGCGCCGTTCACGACCTGCTTGGTGGTGTCAGCCATGGTCTTGCTGGCGCCCTGCTGCAGGGAGCCCAACACGCTGCCAAATACCGAGCTGGTGGTGGCGGCGCCGGTCAGGCTCTTGGTCGCCGAGCCAGTCAGACTGTTGGTGGCGCCGGTGAGCGCGCTGGTTGCCGGATTGCCCTGCGTCTGCCAGTTCTGCATCTCGGTTGGCCAGCTCGGGGCGCTGGCCGCCAGGTTCTCGCCAAAGACCTGGGGCGTACCGTCCCCCTTGAGCAGCATGACGGACATCTGGTTGGTCTGTGAGTTCCACACCATGCCGGCCTGCTTGGCGACGTCCGGCACGGGGGCGTAGCGGGAGACCACGTAGAACAGCGGCCCCTCCTGCTGCAGCTCGTTGGCGGTCTTGAGCAACTGCATGGTGCTGTCGTAATTGGGGCCGAGGATGCTGGTCATCCGGTCCTTGATCAGCGGCTGTTCAAACAGATTGGCTTCATTGGGATCGAAGCCGACCAGGGGTTTGAGCAGGGCCCACATCAGCTGGCTGGTGGGGCTCATCATCAACAGGGGGGCGACGCAGGCGGACAACATCAGGCTCAGGCAGGCCGCCTGGAGCAACGGCATGATACGCATTGGGATAATATCCAAATAACGATTTGATTAATAAGGTTATATTCGTCGAGAACCGACAAATCCACCGGGGTTTTCCTGCACCTGTTTTGACGGGTATGAGCAGGCGCTGGCAGGCTATCATATTGGCTTGGGAATGCCAGCGAGGGCGCTGCTTATTAATCAAGTTTGTGTCGTTTCCGGTCGCCTGAACCTTCTATCGAGTGAGGAGAGACATCATGTATCTGGGCAAGAGGGTAGGTGGCTGGCTGTGGCTGGCGCTGCTGGGCGGTGCGACCGGCACCGGCGTGGCGGCAGAGCCAAAGCGGGCGGAAGTGGGAGCCGAACTGGTGTTGCCGCTGGGCTCGCTGCCGGAGCGAGTCTGCTGGTATCAGGATCAGAAATATTCGCTGGGGGCCAGGATCCAGCAGGGCGACAGCTGGCTGGAGTGCGCCCCGCAAAACGAGCTGGAGAGCAACGGGCCACTGGCCTGGCGCGAGCCGCAAAGGGCGTCGGATGCGGCCGGCAAGGCGACGAAGAGCGGTACCATCAGCGTCGGTCAGTGAGGCTTTTCTTGATCCAGCTAAAGACATGGACGTGACCTCTATCGCATAATGCGGCTCTTTTCCTCTCTTGGCTGGAACCTAAGAAATGGCTCGTCGCTCTTCCAATGCACAACGTCGTCGCAGTAGCTGGTGGTACAAACGCCTGTTGGCAAGGGAGCGGGAAGAGCGCGAAGCGCGTTCCGTCCGGGATTGATACAGCAGTGAAAACAGAGCCTTGGGCTCTGTTTTTTATTCATCACCGCAGACGATCACTGTGACACTCTTCCTATGCACAGCATGGTTGCCGTAACGGGTGGCACAAACGCCTGTTGGCAAGGGAGCGGGAAGAGCGCGAGGGCGCTGCGTCCGGGACTGATGAAGCAGTGAAAACGGAGCCCTGGGCTCCGTTTTTCTATTTATCAAATACCGTCATGACGAGAACGGGGGCCAGCAGGCCCCCGTTTTGCTTTTGCAGATGTTGGCTGCCTGCGACTTAGCGCTGCAGGGCGGCCAGCGCCAGCTCGACCCGCTTGGCGTACTCGGGGTCGGCCTGCTCGAAGTGCTTGAGCTGGGCCGCGACGATGGCGTCATCCTCCACGTTGACGAGGGAACGCGCCAGGTTGGCGGCGAGGCGCGAGCGCTGCCCTTCGTCCATGATCCGGAACAGGTTGCCCGGCTGGCTGTAGTAGTCGCTGTCGTAGTCGCGAAAATCGTAGTGCAGGGCGGCCCCTTCCAGGCTCAGCGCCGGCTCGTGCTGCTCGCTCGGCTGCTGGGTGCCGAAGCGGTTCGGTTGGTAGTTGGGGCTGGCGCCGCCGTTGCTGTCGGCCCGCATGGCTCCGTCGCGGTGGGCACCGTGGTGGAACGGGCAGCGCGGGGCGTTGACCGGCAGCAGGCCGTGGTTGACGCCGAGGCGATAGCGCTGGGTGTCACCGTAGGAGAACAGCCGGCCCTGCAGCATGCGATCCGGCGAGAAGCCGATGCCGGGCACCACGTTGGCCGGGGTGAAGGCGGCCTGCTCCACGTGGGCGAAGTAGTTGTCCGGGTTCTGGTTGAGCTCCAGCACGCCGACCGGGATCAGCGGGTAGTCGCTGTGCGGCCACACCTTGGTGAGGTCGAACGGATGGATCTGGTAGGTCTGGGCCTCGGCCTCCGGCATCACCTGCACATAGACCTTCCAGCGCGGGAAGTCGCCCCGTTCGATGGCGTTGAACAGGTCGGCCTGACTGGTCTCCCGATCCTGACCGACGGCGGTGGCGGCCTCTTCATCGGTGTAGAAGCTGTGGCCCTGCTCGGTCTTGAAGTGGAACTTGACCCAGAAGCGCTCGTTGGCGTCGTTGATGAAGCTGAAGGTGTGGCTGCCGTAGCCGTTCATCTCGCGCAGGCTCTTGGGGATGCCGCGATCGCTGAACAGTATGGTGACCTGATGCAGGGACTCGGGATGGCGGGACCAGAAGTCCCAGGCGGCGGTGGCGCTGCGCAGGTTGGTGCGCGGATCCCGCT
This sequence comes from Aeromonas sp. QDB39, assembly GCF_027707585.1. Lineage (NCBI taxonomy): Bacteria > Pseudomonadati > Pseudomonadota > Gammaproteobacteria > Aeromonadales > Aeromonadaceae > Aeromonas > Aeromonas sp. QDB39. Next base: position 7,933 of record NZ_JAPCIV010000045.1, read on the forward strand.
TCTGGGTGTGGATGAAGTCGGGGAATTTCAGCGGATCGCGAATGAAGAACACCGGGGTGTTGTTGCCCACCAGGTCCCAGTTGCCCTGCTCGGTGTAAAACTTGAGGGCGAAGCCGCGCACGTCGCGTTCTGCGTCGGCGGCGCCCTTCTCACCGGCCACGGTGGAGAAGCGCAGGAACACCGGGGTCTGCTTGCCGACGGCATTGAACAGGTCGGCCTTGCTGAAGGCGCTGATGTCATGGGTCACGGTAAAGGTGCCGTAGGCGCCCGAGCCTTTAGCGTGAACCACCCGCTCCGGGATCCGTTCCCGATCGAAGTGAGCCAACTTTTCCATCAACCAGATGTCTTGCATCAGCACCGGGCCGCGGGGGCCAGCGGTGAGACTGTTGTTGTTGTCGACAACGGGGGCGCCATTGGCACTGTGCAGGGTCTTGTCGTTCATGGTGCTTCTCCTTGTTGGTGAGCCTTGAGTCTATAACAAGGAAAAACCAGGGCACCAATGGGCCCTCCCTCGCCCTTTGATAGGCATCACAAATGGGTGGGGCTGGGGGGATGACCGGACCCTTCTGATGCTGCATGATGAGGTTTTCGAGAAGGAGCCTCAGATGCAGATCACCATTCGTCACGCCGAACCGGCCGATGCCCCCGCCTTGCGGGATCTCTATGCCATGCCCAACGCCCAGGCGGGCACCCTGCAACTGCCCTATCCAACCCTGGGCGTCTGGCAGAAGCGGCTGGAGAGCGGCAGCGTGGTGGCGCTGGTGGCCGAAGTCGACGGCCTGCTGGTGGGCCAGCTCTCGCTGCATATGGAGCCCAACCCCAGGCGCAAGCACGTGGCCTGTATCGGCATGGGGGTGCGGGACGACTGGGCCGGCAAGGGAGTGGGCTCCGCCCTGCTGGGGGCCGCGCTGGAGATGGCCGACAACTGGCTCAACCTGCAACGCGTCGAGCTCACCGTCTACACCGACAATCAGGGGGCACTGGCGCTCTATCGCAAGTTCGGTTTCGTCGAGGAGGGGCTGGCCCGTGGCTACGCCTTTCGTCAGGGGGAGTACGTGGATGCCCTCTACATGGCGAGGATCCGGCCATGATCGACTACCGCCGCCGGCTCATCCCGGTGCTGCGGGCGCTGGAGCAGGATCCGGATCTCTCCATCGAGGCGCTGGCGGAGCGGGCCTGCCTCTCCCTCTACCATTTTCACCGGGTGTTCACCGCCGTGGCGGGCGAGGCGCCGGGGGAGATGTGCCGGCGCTTGCGGATGCAGCGGGCCGCCTGGCAATTGCGCTACACCGATGCCAGCATCACCGCCATCGCACTGGGGGCGGGGCTAGGCAGCTCCCAGGCGTTTGCCAAGGCCTTTCGTCGCTACTATGGCTGCACACCGGGCGCGTTTCGCAGTGACAAGAGCAAGAATGGACACCTGGAGAGCAAGGATGGACACGCATGGGATGGCCCGTCCCCTTATGCTGAAGGCCACTCATCAGCAAGGAGCAACACCATGAAAACTGTCGAGATGGACGCCCGCACCCTGGCCTATATCCGGGTCACCGGTCCCTATGGCGAGGGTTATGATGCCGTCTGTGGCCGCCTGCACCAGTGGGCCGCTGCGCGCGGGCTGGAGGGCGGGGAGTGGATCTTCATCTACCACGACAACCCGGAGGTGACGCCGCCGGCCCAGTGCCGCACCGACATCGGCATCACTGTGCCGCCCCAGACCCGGGGTGAGGGCGAGGTAGAGACCCAGCTCATTCCGGCTGGCCGTTATGCCCAGTCCCGTTACCTCATCACCGACCGCAACCAGTACGGACCGCGCTGGCAGGAGCATGTGGGTGACATAGTGGCAGCCGGGCTGGAGTTTGGCAGCGGCCCCTGCTTCGAGCTCTACCACAGCGTGAGCAACGATCCCCTGCGCGACGACGTGAGCTTCTGCTCCAGCGTGCGCTAGGCGTGCGGCCATAAAACGAGGCGCCCTGGGCGCCTCGTTTTATTTGGGATGGAGACCGGTCGCTTGCGCTGTCGGCTGCGACCGTATCAGGGCTGGCTGGGCACCTTGTCCCGCCGGGATTTCCACCACCAACGCAGCCTGATCTGGGAGATCAGGCATATGGGCCAGCATCAGACGACAGGCCGAAGCTGGCCCACTCGGCTAGGGCTGGCTGGGCACCTTGTCCCGCCGAGACTTCCACCACCAGCGCAGCCGGATCTGGGAGATCAGCATACCTGCCAGCATCAGGGCGCAGCCCACCATGGCCCGCTCGTCGAGGGTTTCCCCCAGCAACAGCACGCCACCGATGGCGGCGAACACCGTCTCCAGGCTAAGGATGATGGCGGCATGAGCCGGATGGGCGCCGCGCTGCCCCACCACCTGCAGGGTGTAGCCCACCCCAACCGACACCAGGCCGGCATAGAGCAGGGCCTGCCAGCCGGCCACCGCGCCGCTCAGACTGGGGGTCTCGATAACCAGCGCCGTGCCCAGACTGAGCAGGCCGCACACCACGAACTGAACGCCGGCGAGGCGAATGGGAGCGACCCGGCTCGAGTAGTGATCCAGCACCAGCAGGTGTACGGCCCAGAACAGGGCACCCACCACCTGCAGCAGGTCGCCGTAGCCGATGGTGAAATCCTCGGTGACGCTGAGGTAGTAGAGCCCCGCCATGGCGATGAGGGCGCCAACCCAGGTGTTGGCCCCTGTCTTGTGGCGCAGGGCGAGCCCGATCACCGGCACCAGTATGATGTAGAGACCGGTAATGAAACCCGCCTTGGCTGCCGTGGTGTAGAGCAGCCCCACCTGTTGCAGCGAGGCGGCGCTGAACAGCACGGTACCGGCGATGAGGCCGCCGGTCAGCAGCAGACGCCGATCACCGGGCTGTGCGGTAGGTTGCCGGGACTTGAGCCACCACAGTAGCGGCAGCAGAGAGGCGGCCCCCAGCAGAAAGCGCAGGCCGTTGAAGGTGTAAGGCCCCATGTGGTCCATCCCGAGTCGCTGGGCCACGAAGCCCAGCCCCCAGATGGCGGCGGCCATCAATAACATCATGTTCGAACGCATAGATTCATCCCTGAAAGACGGACGGGCAGGGCCGTGCCGCAAAACTCCAGCCTCCAAGATAACCGTGCGCGGGGGGATTTGTCTTTAGCTGTCGATGAGGTTGGCAGTGTGAACGGTTATCCCACGGCCTTGCCACAGAGCGTGCGGCTCAACCGTTGGCGATGCCGGCCAGCAGGGGGATGAGGGCAAGCAGCAACAGATTGCCGCGCAGGATCCAGATCACCCAGAACTGCTGCTGGATGGAAACCATGGGGGCGCGCCCCTGGCGCAGGGAGCGGCGCCAGCGGTAGAAGAGACGGCTGGGATAGCCAAAGCTGATGGCCATCACGCAGAACAGCAGCAGCTTGGTGCGGTAGCCCGGATTGGCGAGCAGCACGGAGGGCTCGTCGGGGTGGGCGAGGACCTGCAACACCCCGGTGATGAAGATGAGCAGCAGGGCCAGCGCCGCCAGGCCGTCGGCCAGCAGCAGCTTGCGCACCTGCTCGATGGACATGCCGCGACGGAACAGAAAATATTCGGAGGTGATCGCTCCGGTCAGGGTGATCACGGCGCAGTAGTGCAGCGCCATCAACAGATCCGGGTTCAGCATCCTTGTCGATTACCTCTCGTTGAGCAGATGGTCAGCTTCCCTTTGGACGCCATCTCGCGCTGCTGATATTCTGACACTACGCGTTGTCTGGCAATAGCAGGAGTCAGGATTGGATAAACGAGCGGTCTCCAAAAAAACCTGGTCCCTGGTTGCCCGGATGCGTCTGGGCCTGCTTCTGCTGTTCATCCCGGTATTGATGCTGGGGGGTATCTACTACCTGCACATGGAGCGCAGCCTGCAAAACGAGTTGCAGCAGCGCCTGCTCGCCACCAATCACCAGCTGCGCCACGTCTTCATCGAACCCTATCTGCACGAGATGGAACGCCAGTTCACCCTCATCTACGATCAGGTGCAGGTGGCGGACATCAGCGGCCCCCGTCTGCACAACACCGAGACCTATCTGAAGGAGTGGCAGCTCTACAAGGGGGTCATGGCCGACCTGGTCTACATCTACATCGGTACCGCCGAACGCCAGATGCTGATCTACCCCGCCTGGCAGGCAGATGCCAACTTCGATCCCAGGGTTCGCCCCTGGTATCAGCTGGCCAGCCAGCACGTGGGCAAGATGGTCTGGACCGAGCCCTATTACGACTACACCAACGGCAACCTGGTGATCGCCTTGGCGCGGGCCCTGACCGACCGGGATGGCAAGGTGCGCGGGGTGTTTGCGATGGATGCCATCCTGGCCCCCTTTTCCGCCCAGCTGAATCGCCAGCTGGGAGACGGCTACCAGATGGTCGTCAACCAGTCCGGCAAGGTGCTGGCACATCCTGACACTGCTCAACTGCTCAAACCCATGGCCCATCCCGAGTGGCTCTCCCGCTTCAGTCAGGAGGACGGCATCTTTCTGGACAAGGCATCCAGCCAATTCGTGGCCTACAGCAAGCTGCCCGAGCGCAACTGGGTGCTGATCAGCGTGCAGCCGGCGGCCAGCGTGATGGCGGTGGTGGAGCGGGTCTCCCTCAACGTGCAGCTGATGGTGGCGCTGGCCTGCGTGCTCTACATGATGCTGGCGCTGGTCTGGTCCCGCTATTTTCGCCGCATGCTCGACGAGATCTCCAGCATGATCCGGGCGAGTCGGATGCAGCCCGATGACGTGCCGCAGGGGGGGATGCGCGAGCTCAGACACGTCTATGCCGAGCTGGCGGAGGTGAGCAAGGATTATCACGAGGCGCGCCAGCAGGCCAACCTCGACAAGCTGACCGGCCTCTACAACCGCCGTTTCTTCGACGAACGCGTCAATCGTCTGCTGTTCGAGCATCAGCCGTTCTGCCTGGCCATGGTGGATCTGGACGATTTCAAGCGGGTCAACGACACCTTCGGCCATCAGACCGGGGACGTGGTGCTCAAGCGGGTGTCCAAGCTGGGCATGCGACTGCTGGGGGATCACGGCTGGGTCTGTCGCTACGGTGGCGAGGAGCTGGTGGTGCTGCTGGTCAACCCGGACATCCACTTCTGCCAGATGCTGCTGGAGCAGTTCCGCAAGGGGGTGGAGTCACTGGACTGGCGCGAGCCCGAGCTCAGGATCACCTTCAGCGGCGGGCTGGTGGCCAGTCAGGCGGGGATGGATGGCAAGACGCTGCTGGAGATCGCCGATGCCGAGGTGTACCGGGCCAAACGCGACGGCAAGAACCGCATCTATCTGGGCAAGCCGGAGGCGAAGAGACAGGAGGATGCCCCCCCTGCCGACGATGCACTGCTGAGCAAGGAAGAGGCCTGAGGGCCTCTTCTTCATTCAGGAGGCCAGCTGCCAGTCGAGGGTCGGCCAGGCCTGCTCGATGGCGATCTGACGCAGACCGGGCGCCGGGTTGACCGCGTGGGGGTGGGTCACCGCCTGCAGCAGCGGCAGGTCGTTGTGGGAGTCGCTGTAGCCGTGGCTCTCCCGCCAGGGGTTGGCGCTGGCGGCAAACAGCTGGTTGATACGGGCCACCTTGCCCTCGCGAAAGCTGAGGGTGCCGCGGGTCTGGCCGGTCAGCATGCCGGCCTCCTCGTCGAGCAGGATGGCCACGCAGTGATCCATCCCCAGCATCTGCGCCATGGGGGCCACCAGATGCTCGCCGGAGGCGGAGATGAGCACCAGCTCGTCACCGCGCTGGCGGTGCCACTCGATGCGTGCCAACCCCTCCGGATAGATACGATCGCGCAGTACCTGCTCGGCAAAGCGGGTGCAGAGCGAGTCGAGCCACTGGCGCGTCTTGCCTGCCAGCGGTTGCAGGGTGAAGGCCATGTACTGGTGCATGTCCATCTTGCCCTGATGGTAGAGGGACATCATCGCCTGCTCCTCGGCGATCATGCTGGCCGGAGCCAGCTCCTCGGCCACCATGTACGCCAGCCAGAGGCTGGCGGAATCCCCGGCAATCAGGGTCTCGTCCAGATCAAACAGTGCCAGTGCCATGGGCGCTCCTCGCAGTAAAAATGGAAATGAAATGCGGTGTCATGCTACCTCACAGAGCTGATCCCGGGCCACCACCAGGGTCACGGCGCTGCCCACGGCCAGCAGATCGCCGGCACAGCGGTTGAGGCAGTCCACCGTCAGCAGGCCCGCCGCACAGCTCACCTGATAGCGGATGACGTTGCCGAGCAGTTGCTGCCCGCTGATAACCCCCGGCAGGTGAGGTTCATCGCTACGGGCACCGGCCGGCAGCAGGGAGAGGGACTCCGGTCGCAGCGCCAGCTTGCCCTGAACACGGGGGCCGAACAGGGTGCTGGCCTGTTCGCCATCGAGCAGGTTGTAGTTGCCGATAAAGCTCGCCACGAACTCGCTGGCGGGACGGGTATAGATCTGCTCCGGCGTGCCGCTCTGGACGATGGATCCCTTGTTCATCAGGAAGATCCGGTCCGACATGGTCAGCGCCTCCTCCTGATCGTGGGTGACGAAGATGGTGGTGAGCTCAAGGCGCTGCTGGATCTCGCGGATCTGCTGGCGCAGGCTGCGGCGGATGCGGGCATCCAGCGCCGAGAGCGGCTCGTCCAGCAGCAGGATCCGCGGCTGCACCACCAGAGCCCGGGCCAGCGCCACCCGCTGGCGCTGGCCGCCGGAGAGCTCGGCCGGATAGCGACGCTCGAAGCCGGTCAGCTCCACCAGTTCCAGCGCCTCCTGCACGCTGGCGGCGAGATCCCGTCCCGGCTGGGGCTTCATCTTGAGGCCAAAGGCGACGTTGTCCCGCACCGTCATGTTGGGGAAGAGCGCATAGCTCTGGAACACCATGCCGATGCCCCGCTTCTGGGGCTCCTGCCAGGTGATGTCTTCACCGGCCACCCGCACCTGACCACCATCCACCGGGGTGAGCCCGGCCAGCGCCCGCAGCAGGGTGGACTTGCCACAGCCGGAGGGGCCGAGCAGGGTCACCAGCTCCCCCTTGCGGATGCCGAATTCAATCCCCTCGAACACCTTGGTGTCGCCATAGGATTTGTGCAGTTGATTCACTTCTAGATGGAACATGTTGATTCACCGATGAAATCTGTTCGCTGCCCAGGTGAGCAGCAGGGTCAGCAGGAAGTAGCTCATCACCAGTGCGCTGGTGAAGTGGCCCGAAGTCGCACGCATGTTGTAGAGGTAGACCTGTAGGGTTTCGTAACGGGTGCCCACCAGCATGTTGGCAAACACGAACTCGCCGAGCAGGAAGGAGAGCGATAGAAACAGCGCCGCCAGCAGCCCCTTGCGCAGACAGGGGATCACCACCAGCAGGAAGGCGCGCCGACTGCTTGCCCCCAGCAGATGGGCGGCATCCATCAGATCTTTCAGCGGCACCCCCTGCAAACTGTTGGCCAGCGCCCGGTACATGAAGGGGAGCACCACGGTGAACCAGGTGCCGATCAGGATCCACGGCGTGCCGATGATGGGCAGAACGCCGTCGGCGTAGATCTGCAGCAACCCGACCGAGGAGACCACCGGTGGCACCGCGAAGGGGAGCAGGATCAGCAGGTTCATCCAGGGATCCAGCCTGGGGAAGTAGTAGGCCACCACCAGCACGGTGGGCACCAGCACCAGGGTCCCCAGCAGCAGGGTAGCAAAGCAGACCAAGAGGCTGCGGCCAAACGCCGCTAGGAAGCGCGGGTCACCCCACAGTTTGAGGTACCAGTCGAGGGTAAAGCCGTCCGGCAGCAGGGTCGCCCCCCAGCGGGTGGAGATGGAGTAGAGAAAGGTAGCCAGCAGCGGTAACAGCAGGGTGGCGACCAGCCCACCCAGCACCCACTTGGGCCAGCGCGGCGTCAAATCATGCATGGGATTGCCCCTTGTTCACATAGCTTTTTTTCAGCAGCCACTGGTTGGCGGCCGTCACTACCCCCAGCAGCACCATCAGGATCACCGCCAGCGCCGCCGCCATATTGGGTTCGAGGAAGATGTCGCCGGAGACCAGACTGGCCACCCGGATGGTCACCAGATTGAAGTTGCCGGTGGTGAGGGCATAGGCGGAGGCATAGGCCCCCACCGCGTTGGCAAACAGGATGATCAGGGTGCCGAGCAGGGCAGGCGTCAGCACCGGCAGCGCCACGTGCCACACATACTGCCCCTTGCTCGCGCCGAGCAGTGCGGCGGCCTGCGGCCACTCATCCTGCAGCGCATCGAACGCCGGGTAGAGCAGCAGCAACGCGAGCGGGATCTGGAAGTAGGTGTAGATGAGGATGAGGCCGCTGCCCGAGTAGAGGTTGAAGCCGTCGATGAGGCCCCAGGATTTCAGCAGCAGAGTGACCGCACCGTTGATGCCGAGAATGATGATGAAGGCGAACGCCAGCGGCACGCCGCTGAAGTTGCCGGTCATGGTGACGAAGGCCAGCAGCACCCGTTTGACCCGCTCGCCGCTGTGGCGCAGTGCGGCCGCCCCGAGCGTGCCGATGGCAAGCCCCGCCAGACTGGCGATACCGGCGATGCGCAGCGAGTTGCCGAACGATTGCAGGTAGAAGGGGGAACTCAAAATCTCCCGGTAGTAGTCGAGGCCCCAGCCATCCGGGGTCTGAAAACTGCCCACCAGCACCCACACCATGGGGGCGAGCTGGAACAGGATCATCAAGAGGACAAACGGCAGCAGCACCAGGGCCGGCAGCCAGTGGCGGCGCGGCCGGCGCCGGGTGATGGCGGGTTGATCCGCCAGGATCTCGGTGGTGGCGGGCATCATCAGTGTACCTCCGGCAGGTTGCCGGCCTTGAGCAGCGGCGGGCCGCTCGGCTTGTCGTGGGGCACCCCCAGCAGGTCTGCCATCAGGGCGCAGAGCTGGGTCTGCTGCATGGCGGTGCCGGCGGGCCACTGGGCCACAAACGCATCGCCAAACAGCCAGAGCGGTACCCGGCGCTCCTCGGCCAGGGTGCCGCCGTGGCTCAAGTCGTTGTTCATGCCGTGATCCGAGGTGATCACCACCTGATACCCCTCCGCCAGCCACTGGGGCAGCAGGTCGGCCAGCAGGCTGTCCATCCGGCGCGCCTGATTGCGGTACTGGCGGGAGTCGAGACCAAACTGGTGGCCGGCATCATCCACCCCCATCGGGTGGATCAGCAGGAAATCGGGGTCGTACTGGCTGCGCAGCCACTCGCCGTCCATCAGCAGATGGCTGTCGGGGTAGCCGTCATCCCAGTAGAAGCAGCCGTGCTGGATGGGCAGCCGCTCGTCATGGGTGAAGCGATCGCGGGCCGCTTGCCAGGGGCTCTGGTTGTAGAGCTCGCTCACCCAGTGGTAGGCCGCCGCCGCGGTGCGTTTACCGCCTGCCCGGGCCAGATGGAAGATGGACTCCTGCCGGCTGAGACGGCTCACCCCGTTGTGGGTGATGCCGCTCTCCACTGGCGTCGCCCCGGTCAGGATGCACTCGTAGAGGGGCCGGGAGAGGGAGGGCAGAGCGCAGCTCAGGGTTGCCTGCAACCCCTGGCCCGCCTCCACCATGCCTGCGAGGTAGCCCATGCAATGGGCTACCTCGGCAGAGAGGCCATCCACAAGTACCACTATCACCTTGTGTTGCACTGGCCGCTCCTTATTGCATGTTGATCATGACGGTTTCCTGCCACTGGCGCGGCAGGGCCTTGGAGCTCTGCTCCCAGGCGGCGTGATCCTGTACCGGCTTGGCATTGGCGTACTGCTCGGCGGGCAGCAGCTTGGCCTTGACGTCGTCCGGCAGGGTCACGTTGCTGCGGATGGGGCGGGCATAGCCGCGGGCCAGGTTGATCTGGCCGGCGTCGGAGAGGATGTATTCCCGCGCCAGCTTGGCGGCGTTGGGGTTCTTGGCCCACTTGTTGATGATGGTGGTGTAGCCGGCGATGACGGAGCCGTCGCTCGGGATCACCACTTCAAACTTCTTGGGGTCGATCTGGTCGCGGTAGTTCAGCGCGTTGAAGTCCCACAGCACGCCCACTTCCACCTCGCCCTTCTCGATGTTGGCGATGGTCGGGTCATTGAGCGACAGACGGCCCTGCTTGGCCAGCTGACCGAACAATTCCAAGGCGGGCTTGAGATTCTTCTCGCTGCCACCGGTGGCATAGGCCGCCGCCAGTACGCCGTTGTTGGCCTGGGAGGCTACACCCACGTCACCCAGGGTCACCTTGTAGTCGCCACCCAGCAGGGACTGCCAGCTGGTGGGGGCAGCCTTGACCAGATCCTTGTTGATCAGGAAGGCGATGGTGCCGGTATAGGCCAGCATCCAGTGACCGTCGGCATCCTTGGCCCAGTTGGGAATGTCGGCCCAGGTGGAGGGTTTGTAGGGCTGGGTGACCCCCTGCTTGACCGCCACCGGGCCGAAGGCGCCACCCACGTCGCCGATGTCGGCGGTGGCATTGGCCTTCTCGGCGGCGAACTTGGCGATCTCCTGCGCCGAGCTCATGTCGGTATCCTGATGCTTGATGCCGTAGATGCTGCCGAGCTGCTGCCAGGTATCCTTCCAGTTGGCCCAGCTGTCGGGCATGCCGATGCTGCTGAGCTGGCCTTCACCGCGAGCAGCCTTCTCGAGATCCGCGATATTTTCGGCAGCAAACAGTGGCTGACTGATGGCCACCAGGGCCAGTGCACTTGCGATCACGCTTTTCATCATCCCATCCCTCTGGACTAGGTCAGTTAAGGTTCGAGAGGGATGCTAGAGGGGAAATATGACGGTGGCGGGGCGCTTTGATGGCAGTTTGATGACAATCGCCCTGTCATGGCACTGTCATCCACAGCGGTTACAACTCTGAACCCAAGTGAGGCTGGACTACTCCAGAAAGGGCCGAACCAACAAGGGCTAGGCCAGCCGCCGCAGTCAGGATGAGCGACAGGGACATGAGCGTGATTGAACCGAGATTGAGCGAGCGGGTCGCGGCCGATGGCCGCGCCTCCAAGTGTGAACAGATTTGCCAGACCCTGCGCCGCTATATCGGCAGCGGCCAGCTGGGGGCAGGGCAGCAGTTGCCCGCCGAACGGGCCCTGAGCGAGCGCTTCGCCACCACCCGCATCACCATCAAGGAGGCGCTCTCGAGCCTCGAAGCAGACGGCCTTATCTACCGGGCCGAGCGACGCGGCTGGTTCGTGGCGCCGCCAAGACTTACCTACGATCCCGCCATCCACACCCACTTTCACCAGTGGATCGGCGAGCAGCAGCGCACTGCCGAAACCCGGGTGCTGGCCCACGGTAGCGAGCTGGCCAGCAGTGAGCTGTGCCGCTGGATGGGACTGGATCCTTTTACCCCGCTTTATGAGATCCGACGCCTGCGTCTCATCGATGGTCGCCCTGTACTACACGTCAGCCACCATCTGCTGGCCAGCCGCTTTCCCGATATCGCCAGCGCGCCGCTGGCCAGCTCCCTCACCGAGCTCTATCAGCAGCGCTATGGCATAGGCCAAGGTGGGGCGAGTCTCGAGATCACCCCCTCGGCGGCGCGGGGGACCATCGCCCGCGCCCTCAATCTGGCGGAGGGGAGCTCCGTGCTGCGGCTGGTGCGGGTCAACTATGACGAGCGGGGGGCGCTGGTGGATTGCGATATCGAACACTGGCGACCGGATGCAATTCGAATCTGTCTCGATACGCGAGCATTGCAGCCGCCTGCATTCGACAGGCCGGCGCAGATCCAGCTCGCGGATCAGGGGTGATCCAGCGCGCTCTGGCGGGCCATGCCTGGGTGGAAAGGAGGGGAGGCGGATCCCGCAGGATCCGCCGGGATCAGTTGTCGATATTGGGGATCAGATCGTCGAAGCTCTGGTAGCCGCAGTCGGCCAGCTGCAGCGACATGGTGTAGGTCTTGCTGCCCTCGCGCTGGCCGATGGCGGGGCGGTTGAGCTTGAGCTCCTGGTGCCAGTACTCCTTCATCCGCTCGATCAGCGCCATCGCCTCGCTCTCGTCCAGATGGAGCTGGCACAGGGCCATGTAGTTGTTGGACTTGTGCATGTTCTCCACCAGATAGTCCCCCAGCACGGACATGGCCTGGCGCGCCTGCTGGCGGGCGAAACGGCTGTGCTGCTCGAAGCTGATCCGCTCGCTGATGAGGAAGTGGTAGCTGTTGTCGATGCCGAGCTGCAGGATGCCGAGCTTCTCCAGCTTGCGCAGATAGAGGTAGCAGGAGGCATCGGTCAGACCGTACTCCCGCTTGAGATCGATTAACGTCTTGTCGCGCCAGAAGATGTTGGCGAGAAAGGCGTAGAGACCGGGCTCCTTGTGGAATGCCTCGTCCTGCTCCTGGGTGAAGACGGCGCGGCGGCTCTGGGCGTCCTGGGTGCGGTCCAGCAGCTCCTCGAACGACAACCCCACCAGGTGGCAGATCTCCAGCAGGGTATCGAACGGCAGGGAGGGCTTGTTCATCATCCGCTTGACGGTGGCGATGGAGACGCCCATGGCTTCTGCCAGGGTCTGATAGCGGATCCCCTTGTCGGTCAGGGTCTTCTTCAGGGTGTCGAGAATATTGTTGGCCAGGGTCTGGCTGTAGGTCATGCAACTATTCCTTTATCTGCATCTTTATGTTGTGTCAGAAACTGAGTTCTTTTGTCGTTATGGGCTCAGATACTGACACTTAAAAAAACCAGAGGAAACAAACCCGGCGTAATCGATGGAAATGGCCAGACCAGTCTGAGTGGAAGGTTGCAGATAGTGATACTCTGCGGTGCATATCCTTCAACCATTCAACATTTTGCTGGTGGCGCATAAAACATCGCGCATAATTCAACACGAATCGGATTCAAGACCTTCCTGGTTGAGAAATCGATTGTTTGCTTCCAATTTAAGGGTTTTTTAAACCGCAAGGTTTTTATTCTTTCCTGGCATTGAGCGGAACTCGCAAGAGGGCCGCTTTTTTCTTTTCTCCGAATTTGCGCCCGCCGTCAAGCGGCGGGGCACCGGCAGTCCACTGTCGCTGCTTGCGCCCCCTTTCTGTTACCGCCCGTCTTACTCTCCCTTGCAGGGAAACAGCTTGGGGATCTCCCGAATAAGCCAGCTCTTGGCCTTGCCCATGGTGTCGCGCCGCCAGGCCAGCACGACCTGGATCTGGTGGCGATACTCGGGGCTGATCACCTTGAGCCGTCCGGCCCTGATGTCCTCTTCAATCCAGCTCAGCGGCATGGTGCCGACCCCGATCCCCGCCAGCAGGGCGTCGCGCTTCTCGCCCATGGTGCTGACGGTCAGCCGCGGCTGCTTGTCGAGCAGGCGATAGGTGAGCACCGGCTTGCGCAGCGCCGTGTCGGCCACCGCGATGGCCCGGTAGCGGCGCAGGGTATCGTCCGCCAGGGGCTCCGGCTCCTGGTGCAGGGGGTGATCCGGGTGGGCGACGTAGAGCATCACCTCCTCCTGCAGCGGCTGGTGCTTGATGCCGGTCATCATGATGTCGGGATTGAGGGAGGAGATGAGCAGGTCGGCCCGGCCATCCTCCAGACACTCCCAGCTGCCCGCCAGCACCTCGGCGCGAAACCTGAGCCGGGTATCGGTCAGCTCGGCCAGCCGCTCCACCAGCGGGTAGAGCGCCTGCAGCGGCACCAGGGCATCGATGGCGATGGTGATGTCGGTCTCCCAGCCGCGGGCCAGCGCCCGGGTCTCGCCCACCAGGTGCTCGGCCGCTTCCAGCAGAACCCGGCCCCGCTCCAGCAGCATGCGGCCCGCCGGGGTGAACTTGGTTCTGTGGCCGCTGCGGTCGAACAGCATGGCGTCCAGTTCGTCTTCCAGCTTCTGCACCGTGTAGCTCAGCGCCGAGGGCACCTTGCCCAGTTCGTCGGCTGCCGCCGCGAAGCTGCCGCGGCGGTCGATGGCATCCAGCACCCGGATGGCTTCCAGGGTCAGCGCCCGTTCCTTGTTCAGTTCCTTGGCCATAAATTGCCTTCAATTTTTTTGAACATGTTTGCCAGTTTATCTCGCTAACAAGTTAGGCCAAGTGTCTTTAATATTCAATCAACGCTTAGGCAGGAACGCCAAGCAGCCAAATAAACGGGTAGTTCCAGACTGTGACTCCATCAATCAGGGAGTCTGACTTCGGTGAAAGAACAACACACTATTTGAATGACCTCTTGCATGGATGCATTGATTCTGGCCACAGCGGCCTTGGCAATGACATAAAACCAAGAGAGTGAATGAACATGAAAAACGTAATCAAGATGCTGGCCGTTGCAGGCCTGATGACCGCAGGTTTTGCTCAGGCTTCCGTCCCGGCTGACCTCAACGCCGCCCCTGGCGTGCTGTTTGTGAACTGGCACGCCACCGCCGCGGTGGAAGGCAAGGGCAACCCCATGCTGGAAGTGCGTGACGAGTCTGGCGACCTGGTTGCCTCCGTCCATGCCAACCTGATGGGCAGCCAGCAGGTACAGATCCCGAGCCGCACCCAGGGCAACCTGACCGTGAGCCTGGGTGAGCAGAGCAGCGACTACCGCATTCCGTTCGGCATCGGTAGCGGCAAGCAGCGTTAATCAACCGTATCGGTACGTGAGGAGCACACCATGATGAAATTGAGAGCCGCAGAAGCGCGCGGCAAGGCCAACTTCGGCTGGCTGGATGCGCGCCACAGCTTTTCCTTCGGGCACTACTACGACCCGGACTGGATGGGGCATTCAGTGCTGCGGGTCATCAATCAGGATCTGGTGGCGCCGGGTGGCGGTTTCGCGACCCACCCTCACGCCAATATGGAAATCCTGACCTGCGTGCTGCAAGGCACCATAGAGCACAAGGACAGCCTCGGCCATGCCGAGCAGATCCCGGCGGGGGATTTCCAGTTGATGAGTGCGGGGTCCGGCATCCGGCACAGCGAGTACAACCCCTCGCAGACCGAGCCGCTCTCCCTGCTGCAAATCTGGATCGAGCCGAACGAACACGGTACGACACCCGGTTATCAGCAGAAGAAGATTGAAGCCAATCCGGGCATGACGCTGGTGGCGTCACCGGACGGCGAAGCAGGATCCTTCAGGATCCGCCAGCAGGCCCGCGTCTGGCGGCTGCAGCTTGAACCGGGTGAGAGCCTCACCTGGGAACTGGCCGGCCGACACGGCTACCTGCAGATGATTTCAGGGGAGCTTGCCGCCAACGGTCTGGCTGCCCGACCCGGCGACGGGGTTCTCAGTCGTGATGAGCCCAAATGGGATCTGGTGGCCGCGAGTGCCAGCCAAGCCCTGTTATTTGACCTACCCTGAAGCAGTCAGCGGTGATGTGACGCAAAACGAGGATATTGAAATGGACAAGATGAAAGATTTGGCACTGCTGGTGGGTCGCGTTCTGCTGGCTCTGATGTTTGTGATTGCAGGCTGGGGCAAGATCGGCGGTTACGCCGGTACCCAGGGGTATATGGAAGCCATGGGCGTGCCCGGTTTTATCCTGCCGCTGGTGATCCTGCTGGAGCTGGGCGGTGGCCTCGCCATCATGCTGGGCCTGTTTACCCGCAGCCTCTCCGTGCTGATGGCCGGTTTCACCCTGATGGCCGCCTTTATTTTCCACTATCAGCCTGCCGACCAGATGCAGATGCTGATGTTCATGAAGAACGTCTCCGTGGCCGGTGGTTTCCTGGCCTTGGCGGCAGCCGGTGCAGGGGCCTTCAGCCTGGATGCCCGCTTCGGCAAGAACTGGTAATACCCGGATAGCGAGAGTTTTCCAACGCCTTTTGGCCGGTGCAATCGCACCGGCTTTTTTATGCCTGTCACATTTGCCTGCGGCAGATGACGGCGACGTGATCGGCGACAACAAGCGCCTTTTGCATCTTCCCCCCCGATCCCCGACAATCCCGATACCTGTGAAGTGACGGGGATCCTTGAGGTTTTCCCGCGCTGACCCCTCTTTTGCTCTGGCGGGAATTGCCCATGTTTACCCTCTACCACTCCAATCAGCTGGATCTGCTCAAAGAGCTGCTGGTGAGCCGCATCCGGCAGGCCCCTCTCTCTCACCCCTTCGAGCGCGAGCAAATTCTGGTGCAGAGCCCGGGCATGGCCCAGTGGCTCAAGCTGGAGCTGGCCAAAGCCTTCGGCATTGCCGCCAATATCGACTTTCCGCTGCCCGCCAGCTTTATCTGGGAGATGTTCACCCAGGTGCTGGCGGATGTGCCGCGCCAGAGCCCCTACAACAAGGGCGCCATGAGCTGGCAGCTGATGACCATTCTGCCCGCCCTGCTCGATCGCCCGGCCTTTGCGCCGCTGGCCGCCTATCTGGGCGGGGATGACGCGGATCCTGCCAAGGATCCCGAGCAGGTGCGGCTGTGGCAGCTCTGCCAGAAGGTGGCGGATCTGTTCGACCAGTATCTGGTCTACCGGCCGGACTGGATCGCCCGCTGGGAACAGGGGGAAGGGTTGAGCCAGGAGCTGGCAGGAGTGAGCGGTCAGGATTGGCAGCCGGAGCTGTGGCGCGAGCTGGTGGCCCGCACCCTGGCGCTGAGCCCAAGCGGCTACCACCGCGCCAACCTCTACGAGGAGTTTATTCACGAGCTGCAGCGTACCGCCACGCTGCCGGGCAAGCTGCCGCAGCGGGTCTTCGTGTTCGGCATCTCGGCGCTGCCGCCGCGCTATGTGGAGGCGCTGCTGGCCCTCGGCAGCCGGCCGGAGGTGGAGGTGCACCTGTTCGTCACCAACCCCTGCCGCTACTACTGGGGCGACCTGCTGGACAGGAAAACCCTGGCGCGGTTGGAGAACAAGCTCAAGCCCGGCACCGATATCGAGACCCTGCAGGGCCCCGCCAACCCGCTGCTCGCCTCCATGGGCAAGCTGGGGCGCGACTACCTGCACCAGCTGATGGAATTGGAGGTGCCGCAAATCGAGGCCTTCGTCGATATCGACGAGCTGGATGGCAAGGGCAATATCAGGTTGCTGCACGCCATCCAGAAGGATGTGCTGGAGCTGGCCGAACGGGGCGCAGGCCAGTTCGATCTCGACGCCAGCCACCACAAGAGCCCGCTCGATCCGGCGGATGGATCCCTGCAGATCCACGCCTGCCATGGCCCGATGCGCGAACTCGAGGTGTTGCACGACCGGCTGCTGGCACTGTTCGAGCAGGACTCTTCCCTCACCCCGAAAGACGTGGTGGTGATGATGCCGGACGTGAACAGCTACGGCCCCTACATTCAGGCGGTGTTTGGCGCGCGCGGCCAGATCCCCTTCGCGGTATCGGATCGGGCGGCCAGTCAGGAGAGCCCGTTGCTGCAGAGCTTCCTCGCCCTGCTCAGGCTGCCCAACGCCCGCTTCGGGGCAGGGGAGCTGCTCGCCATTCTCGAGGTGCCCGCCGTGCTGCGCCGCTTCGAGCTGGATGACGAGGAATTCAACCAGCTGCGGGTCTGGGTGCAGGAGACCGGCATCCGCTGGGGGCTGGATGATGGCTACCCCGAGCGCTTCGATCTGCCGCGCCTCTCTGGCAACAGCTGGCTGTTCGGCCTGCGTCGCATGCTGCTCGGCTTTGCCATGGGCGACGGCGAGCCGGTGGCGGGCATCTTGCCCTACGCGGACATCGAGGGTCAGCAGGGACTGGCGCTTGGCAAGCTCGTCTGGTTCGTCGACTCGCTGGCCGAATTCTTGCCCCGCCTGCAACAGGCGCAGCCGCTGGGGGAGTGGGTTGCCTGCCTCAATGCGCTGCTGGAGCGCTTCTATCTGGCCGACGAGGATGAAGAGCGCCAGCTGCAACTGATCCGCAGCCAGCTGGCCGACTGGCTCGCCCAGCTTGGCGAAGCCCGCTTCGAGCAGCCCATCAGTGCCGACCTGTTGCAGGATTACCTCGGCAGCGTGCTGGGGGAGTCCCGCTCCAGCCAGCGCTTCCTCGCCGGTCAGGTCAACTTCTGCACCCTGATGCCGATGCGCTCCATCCCCTTCAAGCAGGTCTGCCTGCTCGGCATGAACGACGGCGTCTACCCGCGCACCCTGCCACCCATGGGGTTTGACCTGATGGCGGTGGCGGGTCGGCGGGGGGATCGCTCCCGTCGCGATGACGACCGCTACCTGTTCCTCGAGGCGCTGCTCAGCGCCCAGCAGGGGCTCTACATCAGCTATCAGGGTTTCAGCGCCCAGGACAACAGCGACAAGGTACCCTCTGTGCTGCTGGCCGAACTCATCGACTATGTGCGGCAGGGCTTCGTGCTGGCGGGGGATGAGAAGCTCGATGACGAGATCTCCGGCAAGCGACTGCTGGCGCACCTGATCACCCAGCATCCGCTCACTCCCTACAGCCACGCATACTTCTATCCGGCCGCAGGCTCCGGCCTGTTTACCTATGCAGCCGACTGGCTGCCGGCCCTCCATCCGCAGCGCGAGGCGGCCAACTTCCAGAGCGGTGAGCTGCCTTTACCACCGGAATGGGGCAAGGAGCAGGGGCTGGAGCTGGCGGAGCTGCTGCGTTTCTATCGCCAGCCAGCCCGCTACTTCCTCAACCGCCGTCTCAAGGTGTGGTTTGAGCTTAATGAGGCCAACATCGAGGAGAGCGAGCCGTTCGAGCTGGACGGCCTGCAACATTACCAGCTGAAAGACCTGCTGCTCGCTGCTCACCTGGCACAGGGGGACAGTGCCATGCGGCGCGAGCGGCTGCAGCTCACCGGCCTGCTGCCGCAAGGGTGGTTCGGCAGCCTGCTGCTGGAGGATCTGGACGAGCAGATGGGCAAGCTGGCGGATCGGCTGCGGCCCTGGGTGGCGGCCAATGAGGCAGAGAAACAGGCGGTGGAGGTCGATATCGCGCTGGCTCAGGGTCAGCTGCAAGGGTGGGTCGACACCCAGAAGGGACGCTTGCTGGTGGTCAAGCCCGGCAGCTTCAACGGCAAGGATCTGCTGCTGGGCTGGATCCAGCACCTCTGCCTCGCCCTGAGCGACGCCCCCGGCGATACCCTGCTGTTCGACGCCAAGCAGAGTCTGCGGCTGGCCAGGCTCCCGGCTGACGAGGCGCGGCCCAAGCTGGCGGCGCTGGTGGCGCTGTGGATGCAGGGGATGAAGCGGCCGCTGCCCTTCTTCCCGAGCACCGCCTGGGACTGGCTCAAGGCGATCGAGAAGGATCCG
Source organism: Aeromonas sp. QDB39 (assembly GCF_027707585.1). NCBI lineage: Bacteria > Pseudomonadati > Pseudomonadota > Gammaproteobacteria > Aeromonadales > Aeromonadaceae > Aeromonas > Aeromonas sp. QDB39. The sequence continues at coordinate 26,935 of NZ_JAPCIV010000045.1, forward strand.
GAGAAACCGGAGGCGGCCGACAAGGCTGCCCTCACCCGCTTCAACGGTGGCTACATGGCCAAGGGGGAGGGGGAAGACGCCTATGTCGCCCGCTGCTTCCCGGAACTCGACGAGGCCGTGCTGGCCCAGCTGCAGGCGCTGGCCCGTGAACACCTGACCCCGCTGCTCAAGAGCCTGGAGGAGTTGCAATAATGGCCAACCCGCTCAATACCCTGCGTTTTCCCCTCTATGGCGAGCGGCTGATCGAGGCCTCTGCCGGCACCGGCAAGACCTACACCATTGCCGGTCTCTACCTGCGCCTGCTGCTGGGCCACGGCCCGCTCATCGAAGAAGGGGAAGGCGCCGGTCAGCCCAGCGCCCACGAGCGGCCGCTTTCGGTGACCGAGATCCTGGTGGTGACCTTTACCGAGGCGGCTACCGCCGAGCTGCGCGGGCGGATCCGCGGTCGCATCCATGAGGCGCGCCTCGCCTTCATGCGCGGTGAGAGCAAGGACGCCCTGCTGAGCCAGCTGCTGGCTGAGGTGGAGGATCACGAACTGGCAGCCCGCCGCCTGCTGGCCGCCGAACGGCAGATGGACGAGGCCGCGGTCTTCACCATCCACGGCTTCTGCCAGCGGATGCTGAAACAGAACGCCTTCGAGTCGGGCGCCCTCTTTGAAACCGAATTTCTCACCGACGACAGCCAGCTCAGGCTGCAGGCGGTGAGCGACTACTGGCGATCCGAGTTCTATCCGGTGGACAAGCCCCTCGCCAGCGCGGTACGCGCGCTCTGGCCGAGCCCCGCCGCCCTGCTGCGGGAGATGGGCAGCTGGCTCGACAACAGCGAGCTGGAGATACGCCCGCCGGCGGGGGGCGAGACCCTCGCCGCCCGCCATCAGGCGGCCATGGCCCGCATTGAGGCGGTGAAACGCGAATGGCTGGCGCAGACAGACGAGATCCGCCGCCAGACGGATGGGCAAGTAAGCCGCTACACCGGCAAGAACTACGAAGGGTGGCTCGCCAAGATAGCCGACTGGGCGCAAGACGAGCACAGCGGCTACGCCATTCCCAAGGAGCTGGAGCGCTTCGGCCAGACGGTGCTGGAGGAGAACCTCAAGAAGGGGGGGGCGGTGCCGACCCTGCCGCTGTTCAGCCAGATAGATGAACTGCTGGCGAGCCGCCCCGGCATTCGAGACCTTATCCTGCAACGGGCGGCGGTGGTGGTGCGCAGCCGGATGCAGGCCAGCAAGCGGCAGGCCCATCAGCTCTCGTTCGATGACCTGCTCAAAGACCTCGACGGTGCGCTCGGCTCCGGCCTTGGCGAACGGCTGTGCGAGCGTATTCGCACCACCTACCGGGTGGCGATGATCGATGAATTTCAGGATACCGACCCCCAGCAGTACCGCATCTTCCACCGGCTTTACGGCGGCCACACCGACACGGCGCTGTTGATGATCGGTGACCCCAAGCAGGCCATCTACGGCTTTCGCGGCGCCGACATCTTTACCTACATTCAGGCGCGGCGAAATGTGAGCGCCCACTACACCCTCGGGCGCAACTGGCGCTCCAGCCGCGCGCTGGTGGCGGCGGTCAACGGCCTGTTCGAGCGGGCGAAAGATCCCTTTATCTACGAGGCGGATATCCCCTTCCTGCCGGTGGAGGCGCAGGGCAAGAGCAAGGCGCTGCAGCTGGATGGCGAAGCCGCCCCCGTGCTCCACTGCTGGCAGCTGAGCGGCCAGCCCACCTTCAACAAGGGGGATTACCAGAGCCGGATGGCCCGCGCCACGGCGGTGGAGATCCACCGCCTGCTGACCCTGGCCCGCGAAGGCAAGGCACAGATCGGCGACCAGCCGGTGAAAGCGGGGGATATCGCCGTGCTGGTGCGCACCGGCGCCGAGGGCAAGCTGGTGCAGCAGGAGCTGGCACGGCTCGCCATCGCCTCCGTCTACCTGTCGAATCGCGAGAGCGTGCTGGCGCAGGTGGAGGCGCGGGAGATTTTGCTCATTCTGCACGCCTGCCAGAACCCGGGGGAGGAGCGCAGCCTTAGGGCGGCGCTCGCCACCGGGCTGTTCGATCTGGATGCCAAGGCGCTCGACGAGCTCGCTAGTGACGAGCGGGCGTGGGAGAGCGCGGTGCAGGAGTTTATGGAGTACCGCAAGATCTGGCACAAGCGCGGCGTGCTGGCCATGCTGCGCGCCCTGCTGCACCGGCGCAATCTCGCCTCGTCCCTGCTGGCGAGCCCGAACGGCGAGCGGCGGCTGACCAACTTCCTCCACCTCGGCGAGCTGCTGCAACAGGTGAGCTGTGAGCTGGACGGCGAATATGCCCTGCTGCGCTGGCTGGGGGAGGCGGCGAGCCGCCCCGACGGCCAGGATGCAGAGCAGGTACTGCGCCTCGAATCCGAGCGCAAGCTGGTGCAGATCGTCACCATCCACAAATCCAAGGGGCTGGAGTATCCGCTGGTGTTCCTGCCCTTCATCTGCAGCCACCGCGCTGCCGATACCCCGCTGTTCCACGAAGCGGACGGCGCAGGCAATCGCACCGTGCTCGATCTCACCGGTGCCGAGGCGTCCCTGGCGGAGGCCGACCGCGAGCGGCTTGCCGAAGATTTGCGGCTGCTCTACGTGGCGCTGACCCGGGGCGTCTACGCCACCTGGCTGGGGCTGGCGCCGGTGCGCTCCGGCAATGGCAAGTCGGAGCAGACCGACCTGCACCAGACCGCCATCGGTTACCTGCTGCAAAAGGGCGAGGAGGGGGATGCCGCCACCCTGGCCACCGCTCTGACCGAGCTGGCGCAGGCGCTGCCCGGGGTGGCCGTCGGTGAGCCCTCGCTCACCCGCCCGGCCCCCATGGCGGCGGAGGAGGAGCAACTGGGCGAGCCACAGGTGCGCCACTTTACCGGCACCCTTGAGCGGGACTGGTGGATCAGCTCCTACTCCGGGCTGGCGGCGCAGGGCCACGGCCACAGCAAGGGGGTGCTGGCCAATCCCGGCTTCGATGACGAGGTCGTCACCGAGGCGGCTGCATTGGCTGCCGACCTGTCTACAGCACAACAGGAAGAGGCGCCCCAGCCTTCCATCTTTACCTTCCCGAAGGGGGCGCGCCCCGGCACCCTGCTGCACAGCCTGTTCGAAACCATCGACTTTCAAAGCGCCGGCGGCGAGCCGCTGGCGGAGCACATCGCCACCTTGCTGACGCAGGATGGCTTCGACGAGAGCTGGGCGCCCGTGCTGCAACAGCAGGTGGAGGCGGTGCTCGATACTCCGCTGGAAACGGGCTTTGGCGAGCCGGTGCGGCTGCGGGATCTGGCCCCCGAGCGCAAGCAGGTGGAGCTGGAGTTCTTCCTGCCCATGGGGCGGGTGACGGCGCCGGCGCTGACCGCGCTCTGCCAGCAGCACGACCCGCTGTCACGGGGCAACAAGCCGCTCAGCTTTGCCACCGTGCAGGGGATGCTCAAGGGCTTTATCGACCTGGTGTTCGAGTGGCAGGGACGCTGGTATCTGCTCGACTACAAATCCAACCACCTCGGCATGAGCCCGGCCGATTACAGCCGTCCGGCGCTGGAGCAGGCGATGGCCGAGCACCGCTACGACCTGCAATACCAGCTCTACTCGCTGGCGCTGCACCGGCTGCTGGCCCTGCGCCTGCCGGGCTACGACTTCGAGCAGCACTTTGGCGGGGTCTTCTATCTGTTCCTGCGCGGCATGCCGCAGGGGGGAATTTTCCATACCCGCCCCAGCCGTGAGCTGGTGCTGGGTCTGGATCGGCTGTTTGGCGAGGGGGCGGCGCCCGCCCTCGCCGGGGTATCGGATAACGGGGTAGAAGCATGAACGGCACCATGATGATTGAACGGCTCAAGGCCCTGGCGCTGGCGGGGCGCATTCGCCAGCTGGATCTGCAATTTGCCAAACTGGTGGCCGATCTGGGCGGCAGCCCCGAGCTGGTGCTGGGGGCGACGCTCGCCTGCTTCGAGCTGGGGCGCGGCCACGTTTGTCTGCCGCTTGAGATGCTGACAGCCGGATCTTTGCGCCCGTTCGGGCTGGATCCGGATCAGAGCCGGGATCTGCTGGCCGATCTGGCGGATCCTGCCCGCTGGCCCGCCCTGTTTGCAGAGAGTCCGCTGGTTGGCACCGAGCAGGATGAGGGGCTCGCCCCACGCTGGCCGCTGCGGCTGTGGCGCGGACGGCTCTATCTCACCCGCTACCACGATCATGAGCAAGGGGTGGCCCGCCATCTGCGTGCCCTGAGCGAGCGCGCCGAATGGCCGGAGATAGCCCCGGCCCTGTCGCGGCTGTTTGCCCGCGACTATGGGTTGGTGTTCGCGGCGCTGCTCAAGGCCCGCCTCGCCCCCGACTTCTCGGCCCGCCACTTTACCCTGAAGTATCTGGATCTGGTGTTCCCGAACGAGGTGGACTGGCCCGCTATCGAAGGGCTGCTGGCCAGCGCCCAGGCGGCGAGCGACTTGAGCAAGCTGGATGCGCTGGTGCCCGAGGCGCTCTGCTGCAATGGCCAGAAGCTGGCGGCGGCCACCGCGGCGGCGCGCCCCTTTGCGGTGATCTCCGGCGGTCCCGGCACCGGCAAGACCACGACTGTGGCCAAACTGCTCGCCATTCTGGTGGAGACCGGGCTGCAGGCGGGCAAGGCACCGGCGATCCGGCTGGTGGCCCCCACCGGCAAGGCGGCGGCGCGCCTGACCGAGAGTATCGGCTCTGCCCTGCAGGCCCTGGATCTGCCCCCTGAGTGGGTCGAGGCGATCCCCACCGAAGCGGGCACCTTGCACCGGTTGCTCGGGGTGATCCCGGGGCGCAGCCAGTTCCGCCACCACGCTGGCAACCCGCTGCACCTCGACTTGCTGGTGGTGGATGAGGCCTCCATGGTCGACCTGCCGATGATGGCGCGGCTGCTCGATGCACTGCCGAGCCACGCCCGCCTGATCCTGCTCGGCGACAAGGATCAGCTCGCCTCGGTGGAGGCGGGGGCCGTGCTCGGCGATATCTGCAGCTTTATCGAACAGGGCATCAGCCCCGCGCAGGCGGACTGGCTCTCCCGCCAGACCGGCTACCGCCTGCAAGGCACGCCCGCAGGGGCGACCGTGCGTGACAGCCTCTGTTTGCTGGCCAAGAGCTGGCGCTTTGATCAGCATTCGGGCATCGGCCAGCTGGCGCGCGCCTGCAACAGCGGCGATGCCACGGCGGTGGAAGCTGTCTGGGGCATGGGCTTTGTCGATATCAGCCTGCATCCCTGGGCCGGGGAGGCCTACGAGGCCCTGATTGCCCAGGGGGTGGCCGGTTACGGCAGCTATCTGAAGGCGGCCCGCGCGGGGGAAGCGCCCGCCGCCGTATTCAAGGCATTCAACAGCTTCCAGATCCTCTGCGCCCTGCGCGATGGCCCATTCGGGGTGCTGGGGCTTAATGAACGGCTCGAATTGGCCCTGTCACGGGCTGGCCTGATTGCCCGTGATGGCGACTGGTATGCCGGTCGCCCTGTGATGGTGGTGCGCAACGACCACGGGGTCGGCCTCTACAACGGCGATATGGGGCTCTGCCTGCCCGACGAAACTGGCCGGTTGAAGGTCTGGTTTGAGCAGCCGGACGGCACCCTGCGGGCTCTGTTGCCCAGCCGCTTGCCGCCCCACGAGACCGTCTATGCCATGACCATCCACAAATCCCAGGGCTCGGAGTTTGCCCATACCGTGCTGGTGCTGCCCGACAGCCCCAGCCCGCTGCTGACCCGCGAGCTGGTCTATACCGGCATCACCCGCGCCAAGGCCCGCCTCGATCTCTACGGCGATCGCGCCCTGCTGGCCCAGGCAGTACGGAAAAAGACCGAGCGTTATTCCGGATTGGCGGAGAGGTTGGGGGAGTGATTGGATGGCGGTGAAGGAATTTACCGCCGTCAAAGCATGATTTTTTTAGGAATGATAAATCATTTCTCATTTATCTCTTTAATAAGCCGTCCCCAAAGAGGTTTTAATTGCTTTCTGATCGCATGAGACCCCATTATATTTGCCGCCCTATGGCCATAAGTGATGAAATTTCTCTTGCTCAAATGGGAGTAACGCTCATAAATTTTCTTTTTAAATAGTGGTGTTTTAGCCAGACCTTCTTTTTCTTCTATAAGGTTGGCTTTTTGATGCGTTTTTTTCGCTAACCTTACCCCAGCTTTCATTCTGCCCGAAAACCTTGCTAGGGCGGCTGATCTAATTAACTTTCTTTCGCCATCAAAAATAAATCCTAAATACTGTAGTGGCTTGTCGCATTTTTGAACTCCACGGTGTGTATGGAAAGTTCTAATTTCTGTCTTCTTATCATTTATTTCTATTTTTAGTTCGGTAATATTGTGTGTTACCTGAGAGATTAAGTCGCTAGTTTTATTGCTATCGACGATAAAAAGCATATCGTCACAGTAGCGATAGTATTCCCCTGAAATGGAAGTGACTATTTCTTTTATTTTCTTGTCAAAATCTAAATAGCTGTTCCGAATAGTAGATCACCGGAGGAAGGGAACTCAGTCCAGTTTGTGCGATCTGATTAGTCGCTA
>NZ_JAPCIV010000046.1:0-33252 GCF_027707585.1 Aeromonas sp. QDB39
CGGGGTGACGTGAGCGCGTTAAGGATCAGGGTGTTCACGTTGGCCGGAATGGCTGTTCAACTTCGCCGGAATACGCAACAGGCGCTGGAAGAGGAGGGGGGCAGCGGCCCCACCGTTTATCACAACGAATTTGGGGTGGTGAAAGCCAGCACCACCTGGCGAGCGCGCATCGGCAGCCCGGAGGCCCCTCACAAGCCCATGGTGGATGGCCCGCAAATCGCCATGGTGGTGGGCCCCGACGGGGAGGAGATTTACTGCGACGAGCACGGCCGAGTGAAGCTGCAGTTTCCGTGGGACCGCTACGGCAGCTCCAACGACCAGAGCTCCTGCTGGGTGCGGGTCTCCCAAGGCTGGGCCGGCGGTCAGTACGGCATGATGGCCATCCCGCGCATCGGCCACGAGGTCATCGTGAGCTTTCTGGAGGGGGACCCCGACCAGCCCATCGTGACCGGTCGCACCTACCACGCCACCAACCGGCCGCCGTATGAGCTACCTGCCAACAAGACCCGCACCGTGCTGCGCACCGAGACCCACCAGGGTGAAGGTTTCAACGAGCTGCGCTTTGAAGACCAGGCTGGCAAGGAAGAGATTTACATCCACGGTCAGAAAGACCTGAACCTGCTTATCGAGAACGATGCGGCGTGGCATATCAAGCATGACGAGCATCGGGATATCGACAACGAGCGGGTGACCCGTGTCAAGGCCAATGACCACCTGACGGTGGAGGGTGAGAAGCGCGACCACATCAAGGCGGACTACTCGCTGACGGTGGATGCCAGCCTGCACCAGAAGCTGGGGCAGTCCCTGCTGGTGGAGGCGGGGAGTGAGTTGCACCACAAGGCGGGCATGAAGATCGTGATGGAGGCCGGTGCTGAGCTGACCCTCAAAGTGGGCGGCAGCTTTGTGAAGCTCGACGCTGGTGGTGTTACCCTCAGTGGCGGCTCCATCAAGATGAACTCCGGCGGCAGCCCGGGTTCTGGCTCTGGTTGGGGTGGTAAGGCCCCCATCCAGCCAGGCAATGTCGAGGTGCCAACACCACCACCAGCAACATTACCAGCTCCGGCCATTCACAAGAGCGTGGAGTCTATGGCCCCGCTGGTGAAGCCCTGCCCCTTCGCCCAGGGAGGTAAGGCATGACCTTTCAAGAGTGGTGCAGCCAACATCCCGGCCCACTGTTTGCCATCGTCGATGCTGCGCTCGATACCACCGCCGTGGCGGACTACTGCAACCATGGTGGCGCGAGCGCTATTCCCTTGTTTGCCAGTACGGCGTTTGCGGACCAAGCCGAACAAGGCCCCTGGCTACTGCCCGACCCTGCTCCCGAGTTTATGGCTGCTCACCCGCAACTGGGCGGCGTATATGTCGCGAGCGATGCCTCTGTCGACGTTGTCCAGCAGCACTGGCAAAACCTGATAGAGGTAGCCTTCGAAGGGGAAGTGATGTGGCTGCGCTATGCCGATAATCGGGTCTTTCCCAAGATGCTGGCCACCATGAGCCAGCAGGAACTCGATGATGTCCTGGGGCCCTGCTCAAGCCTGTGGGCCAACGACAGTGTCTGGCAGCGCACGCCGGATACCGAATTTACTCCCCGCCAAGCCCCCTGGTTTCGCATTCAGCCTCACCACCTGACGCCGCTCTATGACGAAAACCGTCACGCCTACATCCTCTCTCGCCACTTCTGGCAACGGATGGAGGAGATGATGGCGCGTCATCCCAATCCGGAAGCCGCCATTACCACCGTCCTCAAGCAGGCCAATCAAGCTGGGCTGACAGGCGACGTCCTGGATGGCGTGGTAGCTGGCGCTCTCACGCTACAGGCAAGCATGGCGCTGGATGCCATCAGAGCGCCGTTGATGCTGACCGACGACGAAATGGCTCAGGTGAATAACTGGCTGAACAAACACCCTGAATTGATAGGAGCCAGCTAATGGCGATTTCTCCCTACTGCATCCCCTGTGAGAAGAACAACTGCTGGATTGAGATAGACGTTCGAGATGAACAGAATCGCTCGTTCAAGGGGCAAAAAGCCACCTTGACCGATGCCAGTGGCACCAGCAAAACCGTGACCCTGAAAGATGGTCCAACCCTGGTACAAGGCTTTGCGGTGGGGCCGGTGACCGTCAAGCTGGAGACCCAACCCTGGCTTAAAGCAGCCCAATCCCGTGAAGCCCTCAAAAAGGGCGAGGCCAGTCAGGTTCCCGCCTACACAGAGAAGTTTTGGGGGCACTGTGGCGTGAAGCGCGAGCATGTCAAAGTGACCACCGGCGACCTCTGCCTCACTGACCCAGAACAGCCGCTACCGGAAGGACACAAAGCCGGGCAGGCCCAGTCGTCGCAGGAAGGACATAAAGCCGGGCAGGCCCAGCCGCAGCGCTTTATCACCAAGCACTCCTACGTGATTGAGGTGAAGGGATATCAGCTCACCACCCTGCGCATCGGGGTGTTTTTTGATGGCACCTCCAACAACACCTTCAATCATGAAAAGGGGAAAAATGCACTGGAGGCGGCACTGGCCAAGTGCAGCCTGCAAGAGCAGGCGGCGTTACTGGAGCAATGCTTTGAGGGAACACTACCGGGTGGCCTCAATAACAGCGAGAAAAACGACGTCACCAATATTGGTAAGGCCAGTGACTTATATTTGCTCAGTGACAAAGCACCATTGTTGAGCATCCCTGTATATGTCGAAGGTATTGGCACAGCCAAAGGGCAGGATGACACCAAGGCTGGGGCGGGGGCCGACAAGGGCGAGACCTCCAGCACCTCGCGGGTTGAGCAGGCGTGCCGCACCCAGATCGTGGCGAAGATAAAAGAACAACTGAGTGAAATTCAGTCCAGTATCGAGTGCATCCACAAGGTCGAGTTCGATGTGTTTGGTTTTAGCCGGGGGGCCTCAGCCGCCCGCCAGTTTGTCAACCGCATCGACCAGAAGGGGGACCACCCCTTGGTGGAGGCGATGACCACTGCCCCCGATATCCCCCTGAAAGCGGGCTTTGACTGGAGCAGCCGCGACGATGTGCGAATCCAGTTTGTCGGGCTGTTTGATACTGTGGTCAGCTCCTATCTGTGGGGCAAACGCAGTGTGACGCTGGCCCCTGACTGCGCCGAGCGGGTGGTGCATATTATCGCGGCCGATGAGTGGCGCTATCACTTTGACCTGACCCGGATTAAGAATATGGCCAGCGACCTGCCCGCCTCCTTTACCGAAGTGATCATCCCCGGTGCTCACTCCGATATTGGCGGTGGTTATTACAGTCGTTGGAGTCTACGTGATCCCAACTACGCGTCCCCCGTCATCAATGAAACCAAGGTGATCGCCACCTTCAAGTCAACCGAATCGCGCTACAGCACGGCAAAAGACTCACATGCATATAGCCAGGCAACCGCCTATGCCAAAATGCGCGCAGCGCAGGGGTGGGCGAAGGGCGTTGAGCTGATCTCCTCCTATAACAACACAACGGTATCGGGCTACCTCAATGTGCGCCCCCAACGACTAGGAACCGTGAGCAAAGATGCGTCAGAGCAGGAAGTGAAGGTAGATGTGGTGCTGCGCCGGGTGGTGGAGGGGGAGTATTCACGCATTCCGCTCCATATGATGGTGGAAGCAGCACGGGATGCCGGTGTACCGTTCGACATATGGGATCCGACAGATAATAGCCTGAGGATGGATAGCGCCCTTTCATACCCCACCTTGAACCTGGCTGCGCTTGATGCACGTTGGGTCGATGCTGCCAAACGGCGCGGAGAGGTGATTGATTTGACTCGCACCCTCTCGCCACAGGAGTATCAAGCTCTGCGGCTCGGTTATTTGCACTACAGCGCAGATACCGGGATGGTCAATAAACCCAATCGGGTTGGCGACCAAGAGGTGCGCCAAGTCACAGACAATCAAAAAGGAGGTTATTAATGCGCAGGATCCTGTTGATGCTACTGTTACCATTCGTCACCGCCTGCCAGGCCGCCCCCTCAGCACCCCACGACCTGGATTGGGGGCATATGGTGGGCACCAATGCTGATCAGATCTGGGTGACAGAGGTGCACTTTTATCGTCAGGGCGAGTTGGTGGATGCCTCAACCAATGGGGCTATCAGGTCAGTTAGTGACCAATCTCTCAAAGGGAAAGATTATCGCTGGAGCATAGGCAAGGGCCGCCGTGATATTCACCCTGCTCCCGATCGGGTTGAGGTGGAATGGGTGTCGTATCACGACAAGAAACGCTATCGCATCAGCCTTGACTTACCCGCCGCGCAGCTGGAAAGGATGATAGCGCAGCGTTACCGGGTCAAAGTAGGCAAGGAGTGGCGCGAAGAGCGCCGCGATAATATTGGGTTGGGCATGGCAACCGGCGGCTATGTCGAGGCGTTTTTGAGAGACCCTCGTGTTACCCCCGATATCCTGCTGGCCAGAGGGATAGCAAAAGAGGTAACGGATGATCGAGATGAGAAACGTTTCCCCATCTCCAGCCAATATGAGAATCGTTGGGCAGACTTTGATGCAAAGTACAACCAAGCCTATCAACAGTATCCAGTTCCCAGTGGTATGGCCTGGGCCCCGATCATGGACGCTTACCGTGCCGCACAGCCCAAAACAGATACTGACCCGGTCCAATGATTACCTCCATGCGCTGGGTTCTCTTATTACTGCTGTTGCCGTTAGTCGCAGCCTGCCAGGCAGCCCCCTCAGCCCCCCACGACTTGGATTGGGGGCATATGGTGGGCACCAATGCTGATCAGATCTGGGTGACAGAGGTGCATTTTTATCGTCAGGGCGAGTTGGTGGATGCCTCAATCAATGGGGCTATCAGGTCAGTTAGCGACCAATCTCTCAAAGGGAAAGATTATCGCTGGAGCATAGGCAAGGGCCGCCGTGATATTCACCCAGCTCCCGATCGGGTTGAGGTGGAATGGGTGTCGTATCACGACAAGAAACGCTATCGCATCAGCCTTGACTTACCCGCCGCGCAGCTGGAAAGGATGATAGCGCAGCGTTACCGGGTAAAAGTAGGCAAGGAGTGGCGCGAAGAGCTCCGCGATAATATTGGGTTGGGCATGGCAACCGGGGGCTATGTCGAGGCGTTTTTGAGAGACCCTCGAGTTACCCCCGATATCTTGCTAGCCCGAGGGATCGCAAAAGAGGTAACGGATGATCCCTATGATCAACGTTTCCCTCTCTCCAGCCAGTTTGAAAACTCTTGGGCTGACTTTGATGCCAACTATCGTCATCTCTATCAACAGCGCCCCGTTCCAAGTGGCATGGCCTGGGCTCCCATCATGGATGCCTATCGAGCAGCGCAACCCAAGACGGATACCGACCCAGTAAGGTAATACCATGGAGCTTGACAGTGTCGGCTAAGGGTACCAAACCAACATCACCAGATATCCTCCCGCGGCAGCTCACGCCAGAGGAGATTGAAACTCTGCGCCAAGATATGCGCTGCCGACACATTGATAATATGAAGGCTGTTGAGACCATGGATCTCTCCCATCTAGAGCAGGATGTACCAACACAGAGATGAAATATATCGTCGCATTGTTGTGGTTCCGCCTGTCATTAGTTGCCTGCGCGGCGCCACAACCTTTGCCTACATTTGATTGGGATTATGGTACAGGCAGTAATATAGATCTTACTAAGAACACCAAGACCGAGTTCTATCTTGGAGGGAAGCAAGTTTATGCCGACCGTTTGGCAGGTGGCGGAGCTGGAGGTCTACTTGCCGATCGAATCAAGGCGAAACGTTACTATTGGGCAGGCGGTGGAGGCCTGCCTACCGACGGTATTCCCATCCCCCGATAAAGCTGTGATTGAGATGGTTTCCTTCCATGATCGCAAGCGCTACCGCATAAAGGTGGACTTGCCTGCCAATCTGGAGCAGCAGATGTGCCAAGTCTACCCTGTTGAGGGTCGTTATGACCGCCGTAGCTGGCTCTATTTTGGCCTAGCGCCAGGCGGCTATTTTGAGGTGTTACTTAAGGGAGATAGGCTAAATGTTACGCCAGATATTCTACTGGCCCGTGGTATCGCCGAAGAGGTAACCGATGATTGGTATGATCAGAAAGTATCGATAGTGCGCCAATATGGTATGGATGATTTTGACAAAAAATATGGTGAGCTATTCAAGCAATACCCAGTTCCTAACGGAATGGCCTGGGCTCCCATCATGGATGCCTACCGTGCTACCCAACCCGTCACCGATCTGAAACCTGTGTCTGAATAGCCACTCGTTTCATCTCAACCGGCGATAAAGGTGAGTTGAATTACTCAGTGGGCCAATATTTTTACGCAGTGCAATACAGCCCTAATGCCCCCATCAGCTTATGCCGATGGGGGTTTTTGTTTGTCTTTCAATGATGGCCAGGGATCAGCCCAATCAGATGCAGCAGGCTTTTCTGGCGGGGATGGCGGCGGGTGGCGAGGCTGATGCGGGTGGTGAGCGGCTCGGTAGCGATGGGGTGATAGCTGACGCCGTGGGGGTGCAGCTCGCTGACCGAGCGCGGGATGATGGCGACCCCGAAACCGGCCTGCACCATGCCGACGGTAGAGATCACCTGCGGGCTCTGGCTGCCGAGGCGGGGGCTGAAGCCAGCCCGCTGGCAGCGTTGGGTGATGGCGTCGTGCAGCCCGGGCCCGAGCTCGCGGGGGAACAGGATGAAGGGATCCTGCGCCAGTGCCTCGATGGGAATGGCACCACTACCGGCCAGCGGATGGTGTGGGGGGAGGGCGATCAGCATCTCCTCCTCGTCGATGAGGTGGTGGGTCAGCGCCGAACTGCTGCTGCAGGGCAGGCGCAGAATGGCGGCATCCAGCTCCTCGCTCACCAGATCGCGCACCAGGTTGGGCATGCTGTTCTCAATGGGGTGCAGGCTGACCTCCGGCCAGGCCTGGCGAAAGTCGTGGATGAGTTGCAACACGCTCGGGTGCAGCACGGTGGAGCCGGCAAAACCTAGGCGCAGTGAACCCAGCTGGCCGCGAGCGATGCGCCTGGCCTTCTGCATGGCCTGCTCGGTCTGCGCCAGTATCCCCTTGGCATCCTGATAGAGGCTCAGCCCCGCCTCGGTCAGCTCCACACTGCGGGTCAGCCGGTGAAACAGCGGCGTGCCCACCTCCTGTTCGAATTTGCGGATCTGCTGGCTGAGCGGCGGCTGGGCCATGCCCAGCGCCTCGGCGGCGCGGGTAAAGCTCTGTTTGTCTGCCACGGCCACCAGGTAGCGCAGGTAACGGAATTCCATATCTGGTACGTCTCGAAGCTGATGGGTTTGGATATTGGTATCAAACTGTGATCTTGGTCACTATTGAATCCTGATTTGCCAACCTAACAGGATTGGAGGTGAAATCCAAATGGAAACCAATTCATCATGTGACTGCGCCATCGAGATCAGCCAGCAGTTTGCTCGCTGGCAGGCTCGCCAGGGGGGCGGCGAGGTCTACCAGAGTTCCCTGATGAGCGCCCTGCTGGCAGGGGTTTACGAGGGGGAGACCACCATGGCCGACCTGCTGCGCCACGGTGACTTTGGCCTCGGGACCTTCAACCGGCTCGACGGCGAGCTGATTGCCTTCGAGCGCCAGATCCACCAGCTCAAGGCTGACGGCTCGGCCCGTCCGGCCAGGGCCGAGCAGAAGACCCCGTTTGCGGTGATGACCCACTTTCGCCCCTGCCTGCAGCGCCGCTTCGATCACCCCCTGAGCCGCGAGGAGATCCACCAGTGGGTGGATCGGTTGGTGGGCACCGACAACGTCTTCGTCGCCTTTCGGCTCGACGGCCTGTTCGAGCAGGCGCAGGTGCGCACCGTCCCCTGTCAGAGCCCCCCCTACAAGCCCATGCTGGAGGCCATCGAGGCTCAGCCGCTGTTCTCGTTCAGCCAGCGCCGCGGCACCCTGGTGGGCTTTCGTTGCCCGCCCTTCGTGCAGGGGATCAACGTGGCCGGCTATCACGAGCACTTCATCACCGAGGATCGTCGGGGCGGTGGCCACATCCTCGACTACGCCATGGGCCACGGCCAGCTGCAGCTGTCGGTGGTGCAACACCTCAACATCGAGCTGCCCCGCAATCCGGCCTTTCAGCAGGCCGACCTCAATCCCGCCGATCTGGACCGCGCCATCCGCGCCGCAGAAGGCTGAGCCCTTCGCTTAACAAGGAGTGACATCATGGAAAATCAACACTGGGCCTGTGGGGCCGAACTGGTGGTGCGCCATCTGGAGGCGCAAGGGGTCAAACAGGTATTCGGCATTCCCGGGGCCAAGATCGACAGGGTATTCGATGCGCTGGAGGACTCCCCCATCGAGACCATAGTGGTGCGCCACGAGGCGAATGCCGCCTTCATGGCCGCCGCCGTCGGCCGGCTGACCGGCAAGGCCGGGGTGGCGCTGGTAACCTCGGGGCCGGGTTGTGCCAATCTCATCACCGGTCTTGCCACCGCCACCTCGGAAGGGGATGCCATGGTGGCGCTGGGCGGTGCCGTGCGGCGGGCCGACGGCCTCAAGCTGACCCACCAGAGCCTGGATACCGTCAGCCTGTGCCGGCCGGTCACCAAGTTCAGTGCCCAGGTGGGCACAGGCTCCGCCCTCTCCGAGGTGATGGCCAACGCCTTTCGCAGCGCCGAGCTGGGGCGGCCCGGGGCGGCCTTCGTCAGCCTGCCGATGGACATCATCAACGAGCCGGCCAATGGTGCCATTCTGGTGCCTAGCGCCATCCCCGAGCCGGGGGCGGCCGACGAGCGCGGCATCGATCGGGCGCTGAGCTTGCTGGCGCAGGCTCGCAAACCGGTGGTGCTGCTCGGCCTGCTGGCCAGCCGGCCGGAGAACTCCCTCGCGGTGCGCGCCTTCCTCGACAAGAGCCGGTTGCCGGTGACGGGGACCTATCAGGCGGCCGGGGTGGTGGATACCCACCATTTCGACGATTTTGCCGGGCGGGTGGGGCTGTTCAACAACCAGCCGGGGGACAAGCTGCTGCAGGATGCGGATCTGGTGGTCTGCATCGGCTACAGCCCCATCGAATACGACCCCGTGCTGTGGAACGGCACCGGTGAGCGCCAGCTGCTGCACATCGATGCGCTGCCGGCGGAGATCGACAGCAGCTACTGCGCGGCGGTGGAGCTGGTGGGCTCCATCAGCGCCAACCTGGCGCGGCTGACCCGGATGCTGCACCAGCCGCTGGCGCGGGATCCGGCCATTACCGCGCTGCTCGGCGAGATCCGTGCCCAGCGCCATCAGCTCGCCGAACATGCCGGCCGGCTGGGGGGCACCCCCATTCATCCGCTGCGTATCGTCAAGGAGCTGCAGGACATCATCGGGCAGGACATGACCCTGTGCGTGGACATGGGCAGCTTTCACATCTGGATTGCCCGCTATCTGTACAGTTTCCGGGCCCGCCAGGTGCTCATCTCCAACGGCCAGCAGACCATGGGGGTGGCGCTGCCCTGGGCCATCGGGGCCGCCATGGTACGCCCGGGAGAGAAGATCATCTCGGTGTCTGGCGACGGCAGCTTCATGCAGTCGAGCATGGAGCTGGAGACCGCGGTGCGGCTCAAGTCCAACATAGTGCACATCATCTGGGTCGATAACGGCTACAACATGGTGGCGATGCAGGAGGAGAAAAAGTACTGCCGCAGCTCCGGGGTGAGTTTCGGCCCCATCAACTTCAAGGCCTATGCCGAGTCGTTTGGGGCAGCCGGGTTTGCCGTCACCTGCGCCGAGGATCTGCGACCCACCTTGCGCGCCGCCATGGCGGTGAGCGGGCCGGCGGTGGTGGCCATTCCGGTGGATTACAGCGACAACCACCTGCTGATGGAGCAGCTTAGACCCGAAATGCTCAGTTGAGCCGGATCTGAGGCGAGCTGCGAAGCGGCCCGCCCAACGCAGAGCGCCCCTTGCCAATCGGCAAGGGGCGCTCTGTCATTGCGAAAGGAAGAGTCACTCAGGGCATGAGCGAGGGGGGCAACACCATGGGGCCGGCCACTGCACGGGCGGCTTCGTCACCGCGCAGTATCCGCACCAGCGCGAGGGCGAACTCGATGGCGGTGCCCGGCCCCTGGCTGGTGATCAGGCGATGGGCCTGATCGGTCACCACCCGCGCCGTGCTGAGCTGTGCCGCAGGCAGGTGGGCCTGAAAACCGGGATGGCAGGTGGCACTGGCATCCCCCAGCAGAGCATGGTGCTGCAGCACCACGGCGGGAGCGGCGCAGATGGCTGCTCGCCAGCGCTGCGCTGCCGCCTGCGCCTTGAGCAGGGCAATGGCGCGCGGCGTATCACGGATAACCTCGCTGCCGGGCAGGCCGCCCGGCACGACGATGGCCTCGAACACCTGGTCAGCCAGCTCGTCGAGGTGGCAATCCGCCACCAGCTGCACGCCACGGGAGGCGCGGATCTGGCGCTGCCCGGCCGGACAGCAGGAGGCGAGCACCACCTCGATGTCCCCGCGCACCAGGGTATCGACGATGGCGACCGTCTCGATCTCTTCCGACCCGGGGGCCACCAGTACCAGTACGCTCATCCTTTGCTCCTTGCGTTGGCGAGCCCGCCGGGCTCACTGCTTCTCTTTGATGGCCTGATAGAGACCCTGATTGACCGGCACCGCGATGCCGTGGCTGGCAGCCCGGGCCAGCAGGAAGCCGGTGATGGCCTCGATCTCGGTCTCGCGCCCCAGTTCCATGTCCTGATACATGGAAGAGTAATTGTCGGCGGTGAGCTCCACCACCGTCATGACCCGGCGCAGCAGTTCGTCGCTGCCGGTGGGCTGGCCTTCGGCCTGCATCACGTCCGCCACTTCCACGCAGATCTGCTGCAGGGCATCGGCAAAGCGCGGGCCGGCCAGCTCGCCATTCTTGAGCTTGTAGAGCGCGGTGAGCGGGTTGATGGCGCAGTTGACCGCCAGCTTCTGCCACTGGCGCGCCTGGATCTGTTCATCCCAGCCGGCCTGACCGAGGGCGGCCGCCAGATCGTCCGCCAGGGCGGCGTGGGCTCTGGCCGCCTCGTTGACCGGGCCGAGCCAGGTTTCGCCCTTGCCGGTGTGGCGGAACACGAAGTGGCCGCTCTGCATGGCGCCATGGCTGGTGACGCCGGCGATGACCGGATTGTGCGGGAACAGGGTGACCACCTGCTCGGCGATCCCCATGCCGTTGTGCAGCAGCACGATGGGCACGTCGGTCGCCAGCTGGCCCACCAGCGGCGTCAGCGCCTCGATGACCTGGCCGGCCTTGGTCATCACCAGCAGCCGTTTGACTTGGCCGGGCTGGCTGATGAAACCGCGCTCGATGTTGATGAGCTGGGTGTGGCCCTCCAGCGAGGTGAAGTCGATGCCAGGATGCAGGGTGGAGCGGTGGCGCTCGCGCAGCAAGACGCGAGTGGCCTGGCCGCTTTGAGTCAACAGGGAGGCGAAGACGCCGCCCAGGGCGCCGCAGCCCAGCAGTGTCCATTGGGGGGAGGAGGTGTGTCGACTTTGTGTCAGGTTGTAATCGCGTGATCCGCTTGGCATGGAGAGACTCAATCAAGGTAGGGGCTGCATTCCAGTCAACCGCCTGCCGGGGATAAGTGAAGATGTCGCCTGGCGGACACCAGAAACGAGTTCATGATCTTGCTGCGAGGTCGTGATCAAGGCTTGTATGAGACTTGCTTATAGGAAACCGGCAGCTGGTGTATTCATATACACGCCGGCTCCTGCGCAGCGCCTTACCTTGCGGACGACCTCTCGCGGCAGATCCTGAACAGGTTCTAACGGGTCTCGCCATTCCTGTGCGCAGGGGATTCTAGCAGAGCAGCCCCATCGAAATCAGCAAATTTGCCGTAATTCTGGTAGATTTGCCCCCTTATAGCGCAACATGAGGAGCCCACTATGCCGTCATTCGATATTGTCTCTGAAGTCAAAATGAACGAGGTGTTGAACGCCGTCGACAACGCCAATCGTGAACTGGCGACCCGTTTCGATTTTCGTGGTGTCGAAGCCAGCTTCGAATTGAACAAGGAAGAGGTCAAGCTGGAGGCCGATGCCGATTTCCAGCTCAAGCAGATGGTCGAGATCCTGCGCGCTGCCCTGCTCAAGCGCAACATCGAGAACAGCTCCATGGACGTGGGTGACAGCGTTCACTCCGGCAAGCGCTTCCACCTGACCGTGAAGTTCAAGCAGGGGATCGACAAAGAGATCGCCAAGAAGCTGGTGAAGCTGATCAAGGATTCCAAGATCAAGGTGCAGGCCGCCATTCAGGGTGACGAAGTGCGCGTCACTGGCAAGAAGCGTGACGATCTGCAGGAGACCATGGCCCTGGTGCGCGGCGCCGAGCTGGGTCAGCCGATGCAGTTCCAGAATTTCCGCGACTGATGATGGCCGGGGGAGGGTGCGGCTCTCCCCTGTTGCCGGCAGCAAGCCATAAAAAAACCGGAGCAGCTGCTCCGGTTTTTTGTATCCCTGATACCTGTTCTATTAGAACTTGTAGGTAACGGAGAAGTAGTGGCTGAAGCCAGAGCTCTTCCACGGGGTACCGTCGTAGGCAGTGGAGCCATCTTTGGTGCCGTAGGCATCCATGAAGTACTTCAGGCCGTAACCGACGGCGTAGCGATCGGAGTGCCAGTAGATACCGTGGAAGGTAGCCAGGTTGTCGCTGGTACGGTCAGCACGGTTGTGGGTGTCCAGATCGAAGGCGTAGTCCAGGTAGCCCTGGTAGGAGACGAAGCTGCCGTTGCTGAAGGTGTAGAAAGGCTTGAACCAGTTCATGGCGAACCAGTAACCGTTCCACTCACCCTCTTCTTCGGTGAAGAACTGGTTTTCGGTGGCGTGACGAGCATACAGGTTCATGCCCACTTTGCCGAACCAAGGCACTTGTACATCAGCACCCAGACCGATCATGTTCTCCATCTGGTTGTCGCCGATGTTGTTCAGGGAGGCGATGTAGACCTCTTGCACCGGACCAAAGGAGAGATCTTTACCAGTCAGCGCATCCAGAGACATACGCGGCGCAAACTTCATGAACAGGTTCTGACCCTTGTGCTTGTCGCTGTGACGGGAGTCGAAGATATCGAAGACGTCGACGTAACCGTACAGGTCAAACAGGCCGGAGCGACCACCGAATTCCATTTCGAAGTAGGTGTCGTTGTAATCTTCAGCACCGGTGGTGAAAGGACGTTGGTCGATGGTGTGCATAACGTTGAACTGCATCCACTTGTAGTCATTCTTGTGGATGTCACCGCTGTAGTCAGCAGCGAAGGCCGGGGTAGCGGCTGCAGCCAGCAGACCGGCAGCGATCAGAGTCTTGGTAAATTTGGCCATTTTATTGGTCTCTTGTGCGTTAGTTGAGGTTTTCCGTAGCCTGCCCACAAGGAGCGGAAGGGATTCTAGCCAAATAAATTCATCGGAGAAACCAGCACTGGGGAACTTTATTCGGAAGTGTGAATCTAATCACCCCCAATTTTACGCAAACGCTTGCTATTTATCCGATTGAGATAGCAAGGATCTTCCTCGTTTGGCAACCAGCACGATCAGGATCAGCACCGGAATACCGAGCAGGCTGGTGCTGATGAAGAAGCTGCTGTAGCCGAACTGTTCGACGAAACGGCCGGAAAAACCCGCCAGCAGCTTGGGCAGCAGCAGCATCACCGAGCTGAACAGGGCGTACTGGGTGGCGGAGAAGGCCACGTTGGTCAGGCTCGACAGATAGGTCACGAAGGCGGCCGTGGCAATACCGGCGCTGAGGTTGTCCAGCGAGATGATCAGGGTCAGCAGCTCCAGGTTGTGGCCCACCTCGTTGAGCAGGGCGAATAGCAGGTTGGTGCTGGCGGTGAGCAGGGCGCCGAGGAACAGAATGCGCAGGGTGCCAAAGCGCATCACCAGCACACCGCCCAATGCGGCCCCCACCAGAGTCATGATGACCCCGTACACCTTGGTGATGGTGGCTACCTCGGTCTTGCTGAACTGCATGTCCACGTAGAAGCTGTTGGACATCACCCCCATCACCACGTCCGAGATGCGATAACAGGCGATGAGCCCGAGGATCAGCAGGGCCGAGCCGCCGTAACGGCGGAAGAAGTCGGCAAACGGGCACCAGATGGCTTCGTGGCTCCAGGCGCCGAGCCCGGCCAGCGAAGCGGGCCAGCCACGGGCGAGCAACAAGGCCTTGTGGGCCGCCTGCTGCTCATTCTGGCTGGCAAGGTCGATCACCGGTTCATGACAACAGAGGGTGGTGATGACGCCGAGGGACATCAATCCCGCCATCAGCAGATAGGTGAGTCGCCAGCCGTTGTAGTCATAACCGCTGTTGCTGCCGAGCCAGGCGGCCAGCGCCAGTGCGCCGGCGCCGGCCATGATCATCGCCAGCCGGTAACCGGTCATGTAGGAGGCCGCCATGGCCGCCTGCAGCCGCTCGGGGGCCGACTCGATGCGATAGGCGTCGATGACGATGTCCTGGGTGGCGGAGGCAAACGCCACCAGCAGGGCGAACAGGGCTAGCTGGGCGAGCTGGGTCTTGGGATCGCAGAAGGCCATGCCCACCAGCGAGGCGGCGATCAGCAGCTGGGAGAACAGCATCCAGCTGCGGCGCCGGCCCAGCCAGCGAGAGAGCAGCGGGAGCGGCAGCCGATCCACCAGTGGTGACCACAGCCACTTGAAGCCGTAGGCCAGCGCCACCCAGCTCATATAGCCGATGTCGGTCAGGCTGACATCCGCTTCGCGCAGCCAGAACGACAGGGTGCCGAACACCAGCAGCAGCGGCAGGCCGGAAGAGAATCCCATGGCAAACAGGATGAGAACCCGAGTCTCAAGGTAGACGGCGAGCGAGTCTCGCCAGCTCGGTGTACGGACAGTGTTCAAATACCTGACTCCTCTGGGAAAATTGCGCCATTTTGTCAGGTTCGAGAGGGATAGCCAAGGCAAGCCGGGGGTGGCGTTGCGCGATTCAGGGGCGCAGGCCGATGCAGTGGCGCGGCAGCGGCCCGTCCGTGGTCAGGTAATTGGCGCACTCCATCAGCTGCAGGCGCAGCCAGACGTCGGCGATGATCTGCTGTTCATCCCATTGATGCAGGCTGTGCAGCAGGTGCCAGAATACCCCCTCCTGCTCGGAGGCCGGAGTCTTGTCGGCGGGAACCTGGGGCAGATCCTGCCAGTGGGACAACAGCTGCCAGCTCAGATCTTCCAGCTGTTGATAGGGGATCTCTCGTGCCAGAAAGTGACGAACCGTCTGGGCCAGCGGGATGGCGTGCTGGGCGATGTAATCATTGCAGGTCACCGGAACCTCCTTCTCCTCTTGTGGGCCTAGTCCCGAACAGCGGGGCAAGGCCAGAGTATAGAAAGGGGCGCCGGCGACCCAGCGCGCGGGGTGGCGGAATGTGATCTGCTCCGCGTTATTTGTCTGCCAGCAGCACCACTTTCTTGAGGATGATGGGGCTGGTGGGCACGTCATTGGCACGCAGGATCGGGCTGTAACCGGTCTGCACCTGGGCCAGCTTGTCCAGCACCTCCATGCCCTGCACCACCTGGCCAAACACGGTATAACCGGCGCCGGCATTGGCGTTGAGGTTGTTGTTGTCAACCAGGTTGAAGTAGAACTGGCGAGTGGCACTGTCGACCGCCTGGGTGCGGGCCATGGCGATGCTGCCGCGCTTGTTGGGCAGGCCGCCCTTGGACTCGTTGACCACGGGATCGAAGGTCGGCAGTTGCTGGAACTGCTGGTTGTAGCCGCCCCCCTGCACCACGAAGTCCTGGATCACCCGGTGGAAGATGCTGCCGTCATAGCTGCCATCCGCCACGTAGCGCAGGAAGTTCTTCACCGTCTGCGGCGCCTGTTTGGACGCCAGTTCCACCACGATATTGCCGTGGTTGGTCTCCATCCTGACCTTGGGGCCGGCGAATGCCAGCGGGGAGATCAGCATGGCCAGTAACCAGAGTTTTTTCATCTATCCGCTCCTCGCTCAGCTCGGCTGACCCTTGAGATACCCGCGCAGGGCGTTGTCCGCCATGATCTGCTGCAGCAGGCTGCCCAGCTGCTGGTTCAGGATGGATTCCAGCTCGGCCATGCTCGGCTCACCCGGGCCTTCCTTGCTGGAGGACATGTTGAACTGCTTGGTCAGCTTGCTGCCCTGGAAATCGGCGATCACCTGCAGGCTGACGCGGGACTTGGTGACATAGGTGAAGGTCTTCTCTTCCACCGTGACCGCAGCGCTGGAGATGGCCAGGGTCAGGTTGGTGGTACCGCTGTTGCCCACTTCCAGCCCCTGGCTGCGCAGCCCTTCCGCCAGCTTTTCGGCCAGCAGGTTGTTGAGCGGCTGTTCGCTGTTGACCAGCACGGCGGCCTTCTCTTTCTTCTTGATGGAGAAAACGTAGGCGGCTTCACGCTTGTCCACCCCTTCCAGGGTGATGCGGTTGCCGGAGTAGTACTGCTGATTGGAGGGGATCACCTGCGGGTTAAGCAGGGCGGTCTCCGGCCAGTGAGTCGCACAACCACCCAGCATCAGGGCGGCCAGCAGCAAGAGTGACTTTTTCATCATGGGTTTCCTTTAGCTTTCTGTTTAGCGTTTGATGGCTTTCAAAATAACGAATTTGCTGTTCGACGCAACGACTTGTGCGTTGGCAAACAGGCGCTTGAGCTTGTTGTGATAATCCAGGTGACGGTTGCCTACTATCCAGAGTTCGCCGCCCTTGGGCAACACCCGATGGGCATCGCTGAACATCTGCCAGGCGATATGGTCGGTGATCGCCTGCAACTGGTGGAACGGCGGGTTGCAGAGGATCCGGTCCACCGAGCCGACCGCCACGCCGTCGAGACAGTTGTTGACCAGGAAGTGGGCGCGGGGCAGGGCAGCCGGCAGATTGTGTTCGACGTTGAGCTGGGCCGAGGCGACCGCCATGTGGGACTCGTCGATGAAGGTCACCTCCACCTCGGCGTCCCGTGCCAGCAGGGAGAGCCCCAGCACGCCGTTGCCGCAACCCAGATCGATCACCTTGCGGGCACTGTGGATCGGCAGGTTGTCGAGCATGAAGCGGGCACCGATGTCCAGACTGGTGCGTGAAAACACGTTGGCGTGGTTGTGGATGAGCATGTCGGTGCCCTCCAGCGGCCAGATCGTGGGAAAGGGATTGGCCAGCGCGGGCCGTTCGGCAGGCGTAGCGGCCGGGGTGCAGTGGATGAGGCGGGCCTTCTTCCAGGCCAGCGAGGTGCGGGTCGGCCCCAGGTATTTTTCAAACAGCGCCAGAGTGGAGCTGTGGATGTCTTTGGCTTTGCCGGCGGCGATGACGCGGGTGGCGGGGGTGGCCACCTGGCGCAGGGCCAGCAGTTGTTGCTCCAGCAGCGCCTGATATTTGGAGACCTTGATCACTACCAGTGCGGGGGTATCGGGCAGGGAGGCCAGTGCATCCTGCAGGCGGATGGCATGGGGATCCAGGCCGTTCTCGGCCAGATTGGCCAGGGTGGCTCGTTCGCTGATATGGGAGTCGGTCACGCTGACGGGAGCATGGCCGTGCAGGTAGGCAGCCAGGGCGCCGAAGCCGTCATTCATGATGATGACCGGGCCGTCGCGCTCGAGAGGCTCCTCGGCCAGGGTGTTGATCAGGTACTCGTCTGCGGCGTCCCAGGCCTGCAACGGATCCTGGAGCTGGCGTGGATAGCGATACAGGGTCAGGCGACAATGGGCCGTGTCGAGAAGGGTTTGCATAGGCGAAGTGTCCAGCTGATTCATGTAACGGGCGCCGACGGGGCGCAAAGTGGCGCTATTCTAGCGGGGGCGGAGAATTTCACCAGTCCCGGCCGCCACGGCAGCGGGGGAAAAGCGTGTCATTTTCCCGTTCTGGACGATTTCGTCATCCGGCCAACCCTGGCTACAATGGCCGGACATCCATTTTGGGAGTTTTGCTCGTGACCATGCAACAACAGATCGAGGCCAAGCTGGCCGCCGCCTTGTCCCCCAGCCATCTGGAAGTGATCAACGAAAGCTACATGCACCGGGTGGCACCGGGCTCCGAGAGCCACTTCAAGGTGGTGGTGGTGAGCCAGGCGTTTGAAGGACAGCGGCTGCTGGGGCGTCATCGTCAGGTCAACGGAGTGCTGGCTGAAGAGTTGGCGGGAGCCATTCATGCATTGGCGCTGCATACCTATACCGAGCAGGAGTGGCAACAGCGGGAACAGGCACCAACCACCCCCAGCTGCGTCAGCAAAAACGGTCTCTCCTAAGGCTATTGACGAATTGATTACTCAATCTGCGACTAGTTAACAATTCATAAACGTTTTCCGGTGGCGTCCCTGGCTGTGGAACGGGACGCCAACCTCCCGCCCTGACATCAAGATTTCTAATCCTTTTTTGAACATAAAAACCATTACCCATTTTTGGGTAATAATGGCTAACTCGAAGCCGCGCCTGAGGTTTCGTGAAAAAAAGCCGCGTGATTAAATTTCGATGATTTTGTGATAGAGCGGGGATTTTCCCCATTTTGCATGGCAGGCAACTCGCCATAAGTGGTAAACTCAGGCGCTTTTGAATGACCCTGTATGTTGCTGATTTGTTTATTTCTTCGACATCATCCCGCAACATCAACGGGCTCATTCAACAACTCGTCGTGATGTATTTCTCGGCGCTAACCAACCTGTCTTCCCTTAACGGTAGTGCAAGTGAGTATGATTACAATTAAAAGAGGACTGGACATCCCCGTGCTGGGTGCTCCGGAGCAAGTAATCTACGATGGCCCGGCCATCACCCGTGTTGCTACACTCGGCGAAGAGTTCGTGGGGATGCGTCCTACTATGTTTGTCAAAGTAGGTGATCGCGTCATTAAAGGTCAGGAGCTCTTCGAAGATAAGAAGAATCCCGGCGTTAAATTCACGGCCCCCGCCACCGGTGTGGTTTCAGAGATCAACCGGGGTGCCAAGCGCATTCTGCAATCCGTTGTCATCGATATCGATGGGTCCGACGAGCAGGTGACCTTCGAGCACTTTGCGTCTGCCGAGCTGGCCAAGCTCGAGCGCAGCAAGGTGCAGGAGATCCTGGTCGCGTCCGGCCAATGGACCGCGTTGCGTACCCGCCCGTTCAGCAAGGTGCCGGCCGTGGGTTCCACCCCTCGCGCCATCTTCGTCACCGCCATGGACACCAACCCGCTGGCTGCCAGTGCGGAGCTGATCATCAAGGAACAGGCCCAGGCTTTCCTCGACGGTCTGGCCGTGCTGACTCGTCTGACCGATGGCACCGTCTACGTCTGCAAGGGCGAGGCGAGCCTGCCGCACGCTTCCCTGGCGCAAGTCAAGGAAGAGGTGTTCGTCGGCCCGCACCCTGCCGGTCTGCCCGGTACCCACATCCACTTCCTGGACCCGGTCGGTGCCAAGAAGGTGCAGTGGCACATCAACTATCAGGATGTGATCGCCTACGGCAAGCTGTTCACCACCGGTCAGATCTTTACCGACAAGGTGATCGCGCTGGCCGGCCCGAACGTGGTCAAGCCGCGTCTGCTGCGCACCCGCATGGGCGCCTGCATCAGCCAGTTGACCAACAACGAGCTGCGTGCGGACGAGAATCGCATCATCTCCGGTTCCCTGCTGAGCGGTGCCAAGGCCGAAGGGGTACATGACTACCTGGGTCGCTACCACAATCAGGTCAGCGTACTGGGTGAAGGTCGCGAGAAAGAGTTCCTGGGTTGGGTCAATCCCAGCGCCAGCAAGTTCTCCATCACCCGTACCACCCTCTCTCACCTGATGAAGGGCAAACTCATCAACTTCACTACCACCACCAACGGTAGTGATCGCTCCATGGTGCCTATCGGCAACTACGAGCGCGTGATGCCGCTCGACATCCTGCCGACCCTGCTGCTGCGGGATCTGGTCTCCGGCGACACCGACAATGCGCAAGCACTCGGCTGTCTGGAGCTGGATGAGGAAGATCTGGCGCTCTGTACCTTCGTCTGCCCCGGCAAGACCGAGTACGGCCCAGTCTTGCGTGAGTGCCTGACCAAGATCGAACTGGAAGGTTAAGCGATGAGTTTCAAGCAACTTCTTGAAAATATGGAACATCACTTCGAGCCGGGTGGCAAGTACGCCAAGTACTATGCCCTGTTCGAAGCGGCGTACACCCTGTTTTATACCCCGGGTTCCGTGACCCGCAATGCCGCCCACGTCCGTGATGCGATCGATCTGAAGCGCATGATGATCATGGTGTGGCTGGCCGTGTTCCCGGCCATGTTCTGGGGCATGTACAACGTCGGCAACCAATCCATCGCCGCCATCGCCCATCTGGGCACGGCTGCCGGTGCCGACACCTGGCAATACACCATAGCCACCCTGCTGGGTGCTTCGCTGGATCCGGCCGTCGCCGGCATCGGCAGCAAGATGCTGATCGGTGCTGCCCACTTCCTGCCCATCTACCTGACCGTGTTCCTGGTCGGTGGTTTCTGGGAAGTGCTGTTCGCCATGGTGCGCAAGCACGAGATCAACGAAGGTTTCTTCGTGACCTCCATCCTGTTCGCGCTGATCGTGCCGCCCGAGCTGCCCCTGTGGCAAGCTGCCCTGGGTATCACCTTCGGTGTGGTGCTGGCCAAGGAAGTGTTCGGTGGTACCGGCAAGAACTTCCTGAACCCGGCGCTGGCAGGTCGTGCCTTCCTGTTCTTCGCCTATCCGGGCCAGATCTCCGGTGATGCAGTCTGGGTTGCCGTCGACGGCTACTCGGGTGCCACCGCGCTGAGCCAGTGGGCCCAAGGCGGCCAGATGGCCCTGATCAACGGTGCCACCGGCCAGACCATCAGCTGGATGGATGCCTTCCTTGGCAACCTGCCCGGTTCCATCGGTGAAGTCTCCACCCTGATGATCCTCATCGGTGCGGCCATGATCGTCTACATGCGGATCGCCTCCTGGCGCATCATCGCCGGTGTGATGATCGGCATGGTAGCGACCTCCCTGCTGTTCAACGTCATCGGTTCCGATACCAACCCCATGTTCAACATGCCGTGGCACTGGCATCTGGTGCTGGGCGGCTTCGCCTTTGGTATGGCCTTCATGGCGACCGATCCGGTCTCCGCTGCCTTCACCAACAAGGGCAAGTGGTGGTATGGCGCCCTGATCGGGGTGATGGTGGTGCTGATCCGGGTGGTGAACCCCGCCTTCCCGGAAGGCATGATGCTGGCCATTCTGTTTGCCAACCTGTTTGCCCCCTTGTTTGACCATTTCGTGGCGCAGGCGAACATCAAGCGGAGGATCGCTCGTGGCGTTTAATAAAGACTCTACTGTCGGCACCCTCACCATAGTGACCGGTCTGTGCCTGGTCTGCTCCATCGTGGTCTCCGTGGCCGCCGTGGGACTGCGTCCGGCCCAGCTGGAAAACCGGGCGCTGGACAAGCAAAGCAACATTCTGTCCGTCGCCGGTGTCGATATCAGCAGCGTGGCCAAGCGCGATCTGGCCCAGCTGTACGGTGACAAGATTGAAGCGCGTCTGGTCGATTTGACTACCGGTGAGTTCGTTGACGGCGATGCCGACAACTTCGATACCAAGCTGGCGGCAAAAGACCCGGCCAAGAGCATTCGTCTGGCCCCGGCCGACGACAAGGCCGGCCTGCGTCAAATCTCCAAACTGATCCCGGTGTTCTTCGCGAAAGATGCCGAGGGCAAGGTCGACAACATCATCCTGCCGATCTACGGCCAGGGTCTGTGGTCCACCATGTACGCCTTCGTGGCGGTCGCGGCCGATGGCCAGACCATCAAGGGCATCACCTACTATGACCACGGTGAAACCCCGGGTCTGGGCGGCGAGATCGAAAATCCGGCCTGGCGCGAGCTGTTCGTCGGCAAGAAGCTGTTCGATCAGGATGGCATGCCGGCACTGCGGGTGATCAAGGGTCATGCTCCGGCTGGTTCCGAGCATGAGATCGACGGCCTGTCCGGCGCGACCCTGACCGGTAACGGCGTACAGCATACCTTCGACTTCTGGATGGGTCCCAAGGGCTTCGGTCCTTTCCTGGCCAAGGTTCGTGCAGGAGAAATCAACAATGGCTGACAAGAGCGAAATGAAAAAGTTGCTGTTGACGCCTGTGCTCGGCAACAACCCCATCGCACTGCAGGTGCTGGGGGTCTGTTCCGCGCTGGCCGTTACCAGCCAGATGAAGACGGCGTTCGTGATGACGCTGGCCGTTACCGCGGTCACCGCCTTCTCCAACCTGTTCATCTCCCTGATCCGCAACCAGATCCCGAACAGCGTGCGGATCATCGCCCAGATGGCGGTGATTGCCTCGCTGGTTATCGTGGTTGACCAGGTGCTTAAGGCGTATGCCTACGACATCTCCAAGCAGCTGTCGGTGTTCGTCGGCCTCATCATCACCAACTGTATCGTGATGGGTCGTGCCGAAGCCTACGCCATGAAGAGTGCCCCGCTGCCCTCCTTCCTGGACGGTATCGGCAACGGTCTGGGTTATGGCGCCGTGCTGCTGACCGTGGCCACCGTGCGCGAGATCCTGGGCTCCGGTACCTGGTTTGGCATCGAACTGCTGCCGCTGGTGAACAATGGCGGCTGGTATGTGCCCAACGGCCTGCTGCTGCTGCCGCCGAGTGCGTTCTTCATCATTGGTCTGATCATCTGGGGCGTACGCACCAAGGATCCCAAGCAGGTGGAGGCGAAGGATTAAGGTATGGAACACTATATCAGTCTGTTGATTCGCTCGATCTTCATCGAGAACCTGGCGCTCTCCTTCTTCCTGGGGATGTGTACCTTCCTGGCGGTGTCCAAGAAGGTCAAGACCGCCATGGGCCTGGGGATCGCCGTTATCGTGGTTCAGACCGTGGCCGTCCCGGCCAACAACCTGATCTACAACTACGTCCTCAAGGACGGTGCCCTGGTTTCCGGCCTGGATCTGAGCTTCCTGAGCTTCATCACCTTTATCGGGGTGATCGCGGCACTGGTGCAGATCCTGGAGATGGCGCTGGACAAGTACTTCCCGGCTCTCTACAACGCGCTCGGTATCTTCCTGCCGCTCATCACCGTGAACTGCGCCATCTTCGGTGGCGTCTCCTTCATGGTGCAGCGTGACTACAACTTCGTTGAGTCCGTGGTCTATGGCGTGGGTTCGGGTGCCGGCTGGATGCTTGCCATCGTCGCGATGGCGGGGATCCGCGAGAAGATGAAGTATTCCGATGTTCCAGAAGGCCTGCGCGGCCTCGGCATCACCTTCATCACCGCGGGTCTGATGGCGCTGGGCTTCATGTCCTTCTCTGGTATTTCCCTGTAATCGGAAAGGAAATATAGATGGAAATTATTCTGGGTGTGGTCATGTTCACCGTGATCCTGCTGGCCTTGGTGGCAGTCATTCTGTTCGCCAAGTCCAAGCTGGTGACCGCCGGTGACGTGACAATCAGCATCAACGGCGACCCGGCCAAGGCTGTGACCAGCCCGGCGGGTGGCAAGCTGCTCGGTGTGCTGGCCGGCAGCGGTATCTTCGTCTCCTCCGCCTGCGGCGGCGGCGGCTCCTGTGGTCAGTGCAAGGTACGGGTGAAATCCGGCGGCGGCGATATCCTGCCGACCGAGCTGGATCACATCAGCAAGGGCGAAGCCCGTCACGGCGAGCGTCTGGCCTGTCAGGTCACCGTTCGTTCCGACATGGACATCGAACTGCCGGAAGAGATCTTCGGGGTGAAGAAGTGGGACTGTACCGTCATCTCCAATGACAACAAGGCCACCTTCATCAAGGAGCTCAAGCTGCAGATCCCGGATGGCGAGAGCGTGCCGTTCCGCGCCGGTGGTTATATCCAGATCGAAGCGCCGGCTCACCACGTGCAGTACAAGAACTTCGATATTCCCGAGGAGTATCGCGGTGACTGGGATCGCTTCAAGATCTTCGAGCTGGAGTCCAAGGTCAACGAGCCGATCATCCGTGCCTACTCCATGGCCAACTATCCGGAAGAGTTCGGCATCATCATGCTGAACGTGCGGATCGCGACCCCGCCGCCGAGCAACTGGACTGCCCCTCCCGGCCAGATGTCCTCCTACATCTTCAGCCTGAAGGCTGGCGACAAGGTGACCATCTCCGGTCCGTTCGGCGAGTTCTTCGCCAAGGACACCGATGCCGAGATGGTGTTCATCGGTGGTGGTGCCGGTATGGCGCCGATGCGTTCCCACATCTTCGATCAGCTGCGCCGTCTGAAGACCAAGCGCAAGATGAGCTTCTGGTACGGTGCCCGTTCCAAGCGCGAGATGTTCTATGTCGAAGACTTCGACATGCTGCAGGCCGAGAACGACAACTTCCAGTGGCACGTCGCCCTGTCTGATCCGCAACCGGAAGACAACTGGGACGGCTACACCGGCTTCATCCACAACGTGCTGTTCGAGAACTATCTCAAGAACCACGAGGCGCCGGAAGATTGCGAGTTCTACATGTGCGGGCCTCCCGTGATGAACGCAGCCGTCATCAACATGCTGAAAAACCTCGGTGTTGAAGACGAAAACATCCTGCTGGATGACTTTGGTGGTTAATCAATGCACAGTGTTGTAAAGACCTGGCTAGCCTTCGGGCTAGCCTTTTTCTTGACTGGGTGCGGTCAGGAACAAACGGTCCAATCGAAGCCGGAGATCCACATCACCGGCAGCACCATGGGTACCTATTACTCCATCAAGGTGGCGGACAGCGTCATCACGGATCCCGCCAAGTTCCAGGCCGAAGTCGATGTGCTGCTGGAGCGGGTCAACGATCAGATGTCGACCTACCGCCCGGATTCCGAGCTGTCGCGCTTCAACCAGCATCGCGGCTCGACGCCGGTGGTGGTCTCCCGCGATACCGCGCGGGTGGTGACCGAGGCCATTCACATTGGCCGTGAGAGCCGCGGGGCGCTGGACGTCACCGTCGGCCCCTTGGTCAATCTGTGGGGCTTCGGGCCCGATGCCAGGCCGACCAAGATGCCCTCCGACGAGCTGATCACCCAGACCCGCCAGAAGACCGGGCTCGGCAATCTGCACGTGATCACCTCGGCCGATGCCGATACCCTGCAAAAGGACATCCCGGATCTCTACGTGGATCTCTCCGCCATCGCCAAGGGCTTTGGGGTCGACAAGGTGGCCGAGTATCTGGAGTCCATGGGCTCACGCAACTATCTGGTGGAGATCGGCGGCGAGCTGCGGATCAACGGCGTCAACGGCAAGGGGCACCCCTGGCGCGTCGCCATCGAGAAGCCGACCGCCAACGCCGGTTCGGTGCAGGAAGTGATCGTGGCCGGTGACAACGGGGTGGCTACCTCGGGCGAGTACCGCAACTATTACGAGCTGGACGGCAAGCGCTTCTCCCACACCATTGATCCCATGACCGGCAAGCCGATCCAGCATCGGATGGTGTCGGTGACCGTCATTCACCCCTCCTGCATGACCGCAGACGGGCTGGCGACCGTGTTCATGGTGCTCGGGCCCGAGAAGAGCCTGGCCTATGCCAAGGAGCGGGGCTTGGCTATCTTCGTGATCACCAAGACGGATGATGGTTTCGAGGAGTCCTACTCCGATGCCTTCAAACAGTATCTGGTTAGAAAATAAGGGGCGGTAACATGCAGATTTTTTTGATCACCTTCGGGGTATTTCTGGCGGTAGTGGTGGCCATGGCCATCGGTTACATCTTCCAGAAGAAGACCATCTCCGGCTCCTGCGGCGGGCTCGGCAGCATAGGTATCGAAAAAGAGTGTGATTGCCCGGAACCCTGTGACAACCGCAAGAAGAAGATGGCCAAGGAAGAGGCCCGTCGCAAGATGCTGGCGGAGAACCGGATCATCTGAGCGGACAGGGCGCCGAGTCGTACTCGACCCCGTGCCGGATAACCGACGGGCTGACCTGATGGTCAGCCCGTTATTTTTTGCAAAAGACTCAGTAGTCGTATTGCTGGCAGGCTTTCTTTTTGAACTCAGCCCGCCAGCGTGCCAGCTCCTCCCGGGTGCCCAGCTCGTCGCCCTGTTTGATGGCCTGCTCCAGCGCCGCGATGCGGTCATACAGCCAGCTGCATTCGGCGGTCGGGTTGTCCTTGCTGCTGCCCGGCTGTGCCAGCAGGCAGAGCCCCAATCCCAGCCAACCTATCTTCATCTCACCCTCCTTGCATGATGCGCTAACCAATGGTGCCTTAAGAGTCTATATCTGACCCTCATTTCATGCCGATGGCAGAAATGGCAGCACTGGGTTAGCATAGGCAGGTTACCTGTTTATTCGTACAGTGGTATGCGCAAGATCATTCACATCGACATGGACTGCTTCTATGCCGCGGTAGAGATGCGGGACAACCCGGCCCTGCGCGAGGTGCCGCTGGCCATCGGCGGCTCGGCTGACAGGCGCGGCGTCATCTCGACCTGCAACTATGTGGCGCGCCGCTTCGGGGTGCGCTCCGCCATGCCGAGCGCTCTGGCTCGCAAGCTCTGCCCGCCGCTGGTGCTCATTCCCGGTCGGATGGCGGTCTACAAGGAGGTTTCCCGCCAGCTGCGGGCCATCTTCCTGCGCTACACCGAGCAGGTGGAGCCGCTCTCCCTCGATGAGGCCTATCTCGATGTGACGATGAGCCCCTGCTGTGGTGGCAGTGCCACCCTGATGGCCCGCGAGATCCGCGCCGCGATCAACACCGAGCTGGGGTTGACCGCCTCGGCCGGGGTGGCGCCCAACAAGTTTCTGGCCAAGCTCGCCTCCGAGCAGCACAAGCCGGACGGCCTGTTCGTGATCCGCCCGCAGGAGGTGGATGAGTTCGTGCGCCAGCTGCCGCTTGGCAAGTTGCCTGGCATCGGCCGCAAAACCGCGGATCGGCTGGAGTCGCTCGGCCTTTACTCCTGCGAAGATGCCCGCCAGCTCGGCAATGAGGAGCTGATCGCCCGTTTCGGCAAGCTCGGGGAGATGCTGGCCGGGCGGATCTGGGGCCACGACGAGCAGCCGGTGCAGGCCCAGCGGGTGCGCAAGACCATAGGGGTGGAGACGACGCTCGCCAGCGACGTGCTGGATGAGGCCGCCTGCTGGCAGGTGCTCCGCCAGCTCATCCCCGAGCTGGAGCAACGTTTCTCGGTCAGCCACGGCAAGGAGCAACTGATGGGGCAGGGGATCAAGCTCAAGTTCGCCGATTTTCAGCAGACCACCGTCTACCGGCGCGGCGGTTACCAGCCGGAGCGGTTTCACGATCTGCTGCACGAAGGCTTGCTGCGGGCGCAGGGCAAACCCATTCGGCTACTGGGATTGGTGGTCGGCCTGCCTGCGGCCGGCGAAGTGAACCAACTTGCCCTGGATTTAGCGTGATAAGGTTAAGTTTTTGTTTCTAAAACCGATACACTGATCACATCTGTAAAAAGCTAGGAAATGGTGGCATGAGTTCTCTTTCTGTTCAGGGACGGATCACCCTGATCGCCGGTTGTTGT
Organism: Aeromonas sp. QDB39; assembly: GCF_027707585.1. NCBI lineage: Bacteria > Pseudomonadati > Pseudomonadota > Gammaproteobacteria > Aeromonadales > Aeromonadaceae > Aeromonas > Aeromonas sp. QDB39. The sequence continues at coordinate 27,285 of NZ_JAPCIV010000046.1, forward strand.
TTGTTGGCCAGTGCCGGAGCCTTGGTGGCCTCTTCCCTCTTCAGTGCTGCCAACATGCAGGATCAGGTGCTGACCTCCACCACGGCGGAAGCCCAGAGTGCGGCCGAAAACTGGATGAAGGCGATGGGTTCGGAGCAGGCGGCCAAAGTGACCAGCTATCTGGACGAGGCCTACTTCCGGGCCACTCTGCTGGGGCAGGGGATCCTGTTCCAGCGCAAGAATGCGGCCGACAACTTCGGCTCCTCCGAAACGCTGCGTACCGCCGTCAATCAGCAGTTGCACGACGCGGCCGCCTCCTCTGACAACCTGCTCGGCGTCTATGCGGTGTTCGAGCCGGATCAGCTCGACGGTGAAGACAGCAATTATCATGGCTCCAACGCGCTGGGCTCCAACGATCAGGGCCGCTTCTCCACCTATTGGGCGCGGGTCGACGGCAAGATCGAACCCGAGGTGCAAAACGAATCCGTGCTGGCGGACGAGAGCCCGACGGCGGCCGGCGGGGTGGAGAACGAGTGGTATCGCTGCAGCATCCGCAGCAAGGCGCTCTGCCTGCTGGAACCCTATCTCGATGATGTGGGCTCGCAGAAGGTGTTGATGACCTCGGTGACTGTGCCCCTGCTGGAGCAAGAGAAGCTGCTCGGCATGGTCGGCGTCGATATCTCGCTGACCGCGCTGCAAAGCCTGGTCAAGGAGATGGATCAGGAGCTCTACGAGGGGCAGGGCAAGGTGCTGCTGGTCAGCAGCCAGAGCCGTGTCGCCGGCGTGGACGGCTTCGACGTCACCCTGGGCAGCCCGCTCGGCCAGCAGTATCAGACCCTGGCCGGCGAGCTGCAAGGTTGGCTGGGTCAGGGACAGGTCAGCAGCCGCTGGAGTCCTGACGGCACCCTGCTGCAGACTTTCGTGCCGGTCAAGATGCGGGGCACCGAGCAGAAATGGGGCATCTACATCGAACTGCCGCGCAGCGTGGTGCTGGCGTCGGCCCTCCAGCTGCAGGATGATCTCTCCGGTCAGGCCAGCCGCAGCGTGATGACCCAGCTGCTCATCGGCGGTCTCATCTCGGCGGTCGCGCTGATCTGCATCTGGCTGATGGCCCACCAGATAGTGGCCCCCATTCGCGCCGTGGTGGCCCGCCTCAAGGACATTGCCAGCGGCGAGGGGGACCTCACCCAGCGCATCGAGCTGCGCCGTGACGACGAGATTGGCGAGCTGGCCAAGTGGTTCAACAGCTTCCTGAACAAGCTGCAGAGCACCATCAGCCAGGTCATCGATACCGTGGCCGGCACCCGGGCCAGCGCCGAACAGGCGGCCAGCGTTGCCGAGCGTACCAGTGCCGGCATGCAGGCCCAGTATCAGGAGGTGGATCTGGTGGCGACCGCGTTCGAGGAGCTGAGCGCCACCGCTCTGCAGGTAGCGGGCAATGCCAATTCGGCGGTCGCCGCGGCCAATCAGGCGGATACGGCGGCGCAGGAGGGCAAATACGTGGTGGCGGATACCCAGGAGGCGATGCGCAAGCTGATGGCGGTGATCAGCGACGCCAAGCCGGTGGTGGAGCACCTGTCAGCCAACAGCGAGAACATCAACGATATCCTGGTGGTCATTCAGGGGATTGCCGAGCAGACCAACCTGCTGGCGCTCAACGCCGCCATCGAGGCGGCGCGGGCCGGTGAGCAGGGCCGTGGCTTTGCGGTGGTGGCGGATGAGGTGCGCAATCTGGCGGGTCGCACCCAGAACGCCATCGTCGAAATTCAGACCCTCATCGGCCAGCTGCAGTCCGGCACCGAGGCCGTGGTGAAGGCGATCATGACCGGCCACAGCCAGGCGGATCTGACGCTCACCAAGGTGGACCTGTCGGTCAGCGTGCTGGAGCAGATCATCCACGCGGTGGCGACCATCCATCAGATGAACGAGCAGATTGCCAGGGCGGCGCAGGAGCAGAGCGGGGTGGCGGACGAGATCAATCGCAACGTCAGCAACATTCGCGATGTGAGCCACACCATCCGTGCCGAGGCGGCCAGCTCCGCCGAAAACGGTCGCGAGTTGTCGGCGCTGGCCGACAAGCAGCAGCAACTGGTGGGGCAGTTCAAGGTATAGGGATAAGAAAAAAGGCGCCATCCAACCGGAGGCGCCAAACACATTCAGATGACAGACTGGGTTAAATCGGTCCGATTTAAACCCCTCTTCCCGCAGAGGAAGAAACACAACACCACAATCGCAGTCCAGTGACTCACAAAAATCACATGTAAACCAACATGGAAGAGAAAAAGTGAGCCATATGACAACGGATTGCGAAGCGAATTATGTTTATTCACTGGTCGACCCGCAACCGACAAATTATAATGCGGCCCATTAGAAAAACTCATCGTCGGCTGGTCTCATGTCTCGTCGTTTACCCCCGCTCAATGCACTGAAAGCATTCGAAGCCGCGGCTCGTCATTTAAGCTTCACCCGGGCTGCGGAAGAGCTTTTCGTGACCCAGGCTGCCATCAGTCACCAGATCAAGGCGCTGGAAGAGTACCTCGGCATCAAGCTGTTTCGCCGCAAGAACCGCTCCCTGTTGTTGACCGAGGAGGGGCAGGGCTACTTCCTCGACATCAAGGACATTTTCACCTCCATCTCGGAGGCGACCGACAAGCTGCTGGCGCGCAGTGCCAAAGGGGCGCTCACCGTCTCTTTGCAGCCGAGTTTCGCCATCCAGTGGCTGGTGCCGCGGCTGGTAAAGTTCAGCGAGCGCCACCCCGACATCGATGTGCGGATCAAGGCGGTGGACATGGACGAGGGCTCGCTCACCGACGATGTGGACGTGGCCATCTATTACGGCCGTGGCAACTGGCCTGGGCTGCGCGCCGATAAGCTGCACACCGAGTATCTGATCCCGGTCTGTTCGCCGTTGCTGCTGACCGGTCCCAAGCCGCTGCGTACCCCGGACGATCTGACCCGCCACACCCTGCTGCACGACACCTCCCGCCGTGACTGGAAGGCCTGGTTTCGCCAGCTCGACATCGATGCGCCCAACGTCAATCAGGGGCCCATCTTCAGCCACTCCACCATGGTGATCCAGGCGGCCATTCACGGCCAGGGGGTGGCCCTTGGCCACAGCGTGCTGGCCCAACCCGAAATAGAGGCCGGCCGCCTCATCTGCCCGTTCGAGCAGGTGCTGGTGAGCAAGAACGCCTTCTATCTGGTGTGCCAGGAGCAGCAGTCCGATCAGGGCAAGATAGTCGCTTTCCGAGACTGGATGCTGGAGCTGGTGGAGCAGGAGGAGGCCCGTCGCCGGGCACGGCTGGCCGATGCCTGAGGTGATCCGGGAGGGGGCTGTCGATGCCCCCGTCCGCATTTTGCTGGCCCACGGTGCCGGCGCGGGCATGGAGCACGCCTTTCTGGCCGAGTTGTCACGCCTGCTGGCCGGGCCGGACATCGAGGTGGTGCGCTTCAACTTCCCCTACATGAGCAAGCGCGCGCTGGATGGTAAACGCAGACCGCCGGACAGGCAACCCGTGCTGCTGGCGCACTGGCGCCAGATGGCGAAGGAGTTTGCTCATCCTCGGCTGTTTCTGGCCGGCAAGTCGATGGGCGGGCGGATGGCGGTCGAACTCTATCAGGATGGCGAGGACGAGATGAATGCTGCAGGATTGCTCATTCTCGGGTATCCTTTCCACCCCCCGGCCAACCCCGACCGCTGGCGGGGTGACGTGCTCAAGCAGATCAAGACGCCGACCCTGCTGTTGCAGGGGGAGCGCGATACTTTCGGCACCCGTGCCGAACTGGCTGATTTTCCCTTCTCACCCGCCGTATCGGTCCATTGGCTGACCGATGGTGATCATGGCTTCAAACCGCGCAAGAGCAGCGGGGTGAGCGAGCAGGAGAACCTGCGGCAGGCGGCCGGGCAGATCAAGAACTTCATTGCGACCATCCCGACACGAACATGAGGATGGGAAGCGAAACGACGAGGAGGCAAGGGATGCAATTCCATCGACATTGGCTGGTGCTGGCGGGCGTGTTCGGCCTGACGGCAACCCTGCTGGGGGCCTACGGTGCCCATGGTCTGGCGGCTACCGGAATTGAGCCTTCACGTCTGGCGGCGTTCAATACCGCCGTGCAGTATCAGTTTTTCCACGCCCTGGCCCTGCTGGTGCTGGGGTGGTGCGGTGTGCGCAGCAAGGTCATCACCTTTGCCGGCACCGCCTTCGTGCTGGGGATCCTGGGATTCTCCGGCAGTATTTATGCCATGGTGCTGCTCGGCAGCAAGGGGCTGGGGCTGATTACCCCGGCCGGTGGCCTCTGTTTTATGTTGGGATGGGCGGCTCTGATATGGGCTGGCTGTCGTCTTGGAGGAAAAAATGAATAATCTGCTGCTTTATTGCCGCCCCGGTTTTGAGAAAGAGGCGGCGGCAGAGATCACCGAGCGTGCCAGTAACATGCAGTGCTACGGTTTCGCCCGGGTCAAGGACGACAGCGGTTACGTGATATTCGAGCTGTATGACGAGGAGCAGGCCGATCTGCTGGCGCGCAAGCTGCCGTTCAGAGAGCTCATCTTCATTCGCCAGATGCTGGTGGTGACCCATGAGCTGAAGGATCTGGATCTGTCGGATCGCATCACCCCCATCCTGGAGGCGACCCAGGGTTACGCCATCTGTGGCGATCTGCGGGTGGAAACCGCCGATACCAACGAGGCAAAAGAGCTGTCAGCTTTCTGCCGCAAGTTCACCGTGCCACTGCGTCAGGCGCTGCGCGGCAACGAGTTGCTGACCAAGAAGGAGACCCCGCACCGGCCGGTGTTCCACGCCTTCTTCCTGGCCAATGATCACGTGTTGCTGGGTTACTCCTACTCCTTCAACAACTCCGAATTCCACATGGGCATCCCGCGTCTGCGCTGCCCGGCCGATGCCCCGAGCCGCTCCAGCCTCAAGCTGGAAGAGGCCTTCTACGTGTTCGTGCCGCGGGAAGAGTGGGACCTGCGCCTCACCTCCGGCATGAAGGCCGTCGACCTGGGCGCCTGCCCGGGTGGCTGGACCTATCAACTGGTACGTCGCGGCATGATGGTGACGGCGGTGGACAACGGCATGATGGCCCAGTCTCTGATGGATACCGGTCAGGTCAAGCACATCCGCGACGATGGTTTCGTGTGGCGGCCGAGCAAGAAGAACACCTATTGGCTGGTGTGCGACATGGTGGACAAGCCGGCGCGGGTCACCCACATGATCGCCGACTGGTTCCGGGAGAGCGATTGCCAGGAGGCAATGTTCAACCTCAAGCTGCCGATGAAGAAGCGCTACGCCGAGGCGGTGCACAACATCGAGGTGCTGCGCGAGCTGCTCAAGGAGATCGACAACGCCTTCGTGATCCAGGCCAAGCAGCTCTATCACGATCGCGAAGAGATCACGGTGCACGTCTACAACAAGTACTGGGTTTCCAAGCTCTCCGCCAAGGAGTAATTGCTGGTGATGAGCCATTGACCACAAGGCCGACAATCCACGGGTTGTCGGCCTTGTCATTTCTGCGTCCTCAGAAACGGTAATCGAAGCGCAGCGAGGATTCGCCGTCGGTGAGCTTGAGCTCGATGTCGAGCGGTATGGTGCGATCGGTCGGGCTGAACTCCAGCTTCACCCCGTTGCCGCGCAGCTTGATGGAGGTGTTCATGCCGGCGGTCTTGAACTTGATCCTGGGTTTGTGCTGTTCGAAGGAGAGACTCACGCTCTTCTCGGCGGTCAGGTTCAGTTTCTGGTAGGGAGTGACCTGACTATTGCCATCGCTGTCGGTCACGACATCCATCCCGAGGGAGAGCGGTTTGGGTGCCTTGAGCAGGTCGTTGGTATCCACGTTGGAGCGCCAGACCTGGCTGGCCTGCTGGGAAGAGGGGGGCAATTGCGGCCAGGCATTCTCGACCGGTCTGTCGGTAATCCCCCCGAAAAACCAGGGTGCTCATAAGTAGAATTTTCCCGTACCTTGAACGCAGGAGGTTCTACATGAA
>NZ_JAPCIV010000047.1:0-33215 GCF_027707585.1 Aeromonas sp. QDB39
TTCATGTAGAACCTCCTGCGTTCAAGGTACGGGAAAATTCTACTTATGAGCACCCTGGTTTTTCGGGGGGATTACCCTTTGCCTAGGTAAAACAACAGTTGTTGATGAACTTTCCATTACACTTGATATTGATGTGGTTTTTGATAATTCCTTATCTAGCGTGATTCTGGTGTCATCATTGATAGGTTTTCGCTGAAAACAGCCTGCTTTATAGCATTGCTTGCAGACTTCAAACCTTTCTGAGTTTTTGTTTTTCAGAAAAAAAGAATTGTGCCTATGCATTGATAAATGTATACCACATGAATTACAGTTTTTAGCATTTGGCATAATGCACAATAACATAAAACATATAGGAACAAATATAACACCAACAATGACTATTAAAATTTCACTCTCGTTCATGGTGGTTCCTTATGTAAAAGGTGTCATCATAGTACCCACTCATTAGCTCATCTATCGTGTAGAAAGTGAAGATATTAGTGAGATTATGTGCTCCTGATTACCTATGCCCCTCAGCCATGCTGACTTGTGACATCTCTATTGTGATCTGTATCCCATTTGAACTATCAGTGACTATCACTGCCTCGTGCATTTTTATGCCCGCGAATTTAAAGGTCGCTCAACTACAGGCACATCTTGCTTCGCAAGAGCACGGAATAAAATGTGGACAACGCTTCGCGTTGACGCACAATTTATTTCGTTTGTACCAGTAGTCGCTCCCCAAGGTTATAGATCCACTCTTGTTTTTAATAGCTCCAGCAAGTAACTGTTTCGGTTATGAACATTGCTGGGTGCTCTTGTGATTGCTTCAAACTCAGCAGCGCTGCCTACAATATGCACCTCGTATTCGGCTCTGGTTATCGCTGTATAGAGCCATGCCCTATCTACAATTCGCCCCCTTTGCAGCGCAACGATGATGCGCGGGAACTGGGAGCCCTGCGCTTTATGGAGAGTGATGCAGTAGCCCAACCTCATACAGTCGAGCAGAGATTGCGTTACATACACGCTCTCGCCTGTATCCAGTTCAACCACTCCGTAGTCATCTCCGGTTCCGACAGCGCTCGTGAGCTTTCCGAGCGAACCATTTTGGATGCCCTTTTCGTAATTATTCTGAGTGAACAAAATCACATCACCTTGTCGCAAATCGTTACGGCAGTAGGTCTCACCATGCATCTCAAACATCATTCGGCTGCCAGCAGGATTGACAGCATCTTGGATAAGCGTGTTGATCTCCTCCACCATAGCTTTGGTTGCCCCAACAACTCGGCTATTCTCCGGCGACTGCTGATACAGCTCAGCACAGACTTGGGCAATCCTGTCTTTGGGTGTTTCGTGAAAATGGACGTTACCCTGACTCAACTGCTCAGGCACAGCACCCAGATTGACCAGCCTCGAATATTCGGGAATGCCCGTGGCTCCTTTCTGGCGTTTAACGATATCCAGGGTCGTATTCGAAATCGCATGTGAAGACACGATATCGGCCAGCACCTTGCCACAGCCGATTGGGGGGAGCTGGTCTGGATCACCAGTCAGCAAGATCCGCACATGGGGATGCAGGTGATTGACCAGTCGGTACATAGTGGGCAGATCGAGCATTGAGGCTTCATCAATCACCAACAGATGGTTGGGCTGCTCCCTGGAAGGCTCTATAGGCTCGTTTCGCAATAGTGCCGCGATGGTCATCGTCGGATAGCCGATTGACTCATGCAATCGCATCGCTGCTCGCCCTGACAGCGCAACTGCATGGATCTCAAATCCCATTTGGCGATAGGCTCTCAATGCTGTCCTGAGGACTGTGGTTTTGCCTGTCCCTGCTCCTCCGGTAATGCAGCTAACAGCGTTGTCCAACACGGTGAGCACCGCTTCACTCTGTTTCTCGGTCAACTCATAGGGCAGCTCATTAACCGCCGTGAGAAACGCAGCATTGGTGCGTTCGTCGTACAGATTTTGCTGCTTTGCCAGCCTCAGCAATCTCTTGGCAACAACAGATTCCATCAGCAATTGCGCAGTTGGATGATAGGTGCCTGTCGCCGGATTTAGGACGTATTGCGCTTGGTTGTAACCCGCTTTAAATGCCTGTGCAGCCAGTTCATTATCGCCAAGTAGCTTGTTCAAGAGTGGGCGAAGCTTGGCGTGAGTCGTGTAGGTATGGCCCTTTGCCACCTCTTGATGAATGGCAGATTCGAGGGCTGCACTCAACCGTCTGGCGTCTTTTCGATCTACCTCAAACTGCGTTTGAGCAAGGATATCCAGTGCTTTAAAATCCATCCCAAAGCCGATCAGCAGGTAGGGGTTAACCCTGATAGCTTCAATCGATTTTTCGTCATGAAATCGCAGCAATCGCTGCTGAATGGACGAGGGTATTCTGTGCTCCGACATCCAGTTGCAATGACTCAAGTTCTTGTATTTGGCGTAACCCTGAAACAGGGCATCAATGGATTCGTCGCTCAGAACCTCCCTGAGGCGTTTTCGTGATGCTTCTGTGTCTGACATCAGGGTTGAGTGAAAGTGCTCGCCCAGCAGTTGCCACAACGCTCGGGCTTTACTCTCACCAATACCTTTGAAGTCTTTTTCTTTCGCAATAAAGGTGATCAGTTGCTCACCCGTTTCAGGCAAGCTGCATGCGATATGGGTTGGCGACTCGTAGGTATGCTGCTGCATAACATGATCACCAACGCACTTAGTCTCGACAAACCTTGCCCCTGTAACAACCCAGTGTTGACCTACCATCGGCTGGACAGGCAGTGCGTCTACGGAGGTCTTGATGGTGACGTAGTATTTGCCGCTATTTCTCTTGTAGGAGTTTGGGTTTAGCGGAATACCCGTGAATATCACCACGCTGGCTGAGTGATAGGGAACACTGGTCACACGGATCTGTTCGGAGAAATCGGTCTGTGTCATCGAGGCATGAACCCCATTTCGGCAAGGGTCTCTGACAACTCGCCATAACGCTCCAACCTTCGCTGGAGTTCGTTCACCTTGGCTTTCAGCTCAATGTTTTCCTGCTCCAATGTCGATACCCGTTTGGAATCTAGTTGGCGTCGATGAGCGGTAGGATCATACACCTTAGGGCTATCGGTACTGGCTTTGGCCTGGGCTGTTAATGGTGGGAGGACTCCTTTTTCCCTCAGACTGTCTTCCAGCGATTTTAGGTGTTTACGCAGCTCAGGATTTTGGCTTAACGCCGACTTGCCACAGCCAACTGCCTTGGCAATTTCGCCTCGATTTAGCTGCCCTTGAAAAATGATTTGCTTGAAATCATCTTCCGATTGGGTGGCCGACCACGCTTGAAATGCCGCCGCATTTTGCTGTGCTTTTTGTTGACCGTTAGCCATTGCTATCAACCTCACCCAGCAACTTACGAATACCAGTCACAAATCCGCGAGGGAAGATTTCAGTGCCGAGTTCTACATCTTTAACTTGGCCCATCTTTGTGTATTGCCAATTGTGCTGGGTCATACATTCATCAGAAATAGCGTAGGCCAGCGCCTTTCTCTCAGACTCGATGAGCAAGCTCGATACCGAGGGAATGAGTACCACCCCAGGCTCAGTGCTGCTGTCAAATTGCCTGACAGGACGCTTATCTATGGTAATATTGGCATGCTGTTTAAGCAGATTGACTTCTTTAAGATAGCGGTTGCGTTCAGCAATAATTTGCCCAAACAAGGCCCGTACCGCCGGATCTGAAATTCGCTCTAGTAATTTCATGTCAGTCGGCACTTCACGGGAACGTGAATAGGGTGCTAACGGCTTTTTCATGCTGGTGTTGCACTTTTGTGCCCACGCATTAATGAGATCACGATAGTGCTGGTTGCGAGTCGCCCGTATTGCCTCATAGCCAGGGCCATCTTTAGCCGCAGAGATACGTCCAATTTGCACGACCGAGAAATCGCGCTGACCGCTCTCTACATAGTGCTGTAAAATACCATTAAGGGTCTCAAGGGATTGCTGGGTTCGAGTCGATTTCCCGTCTTTTAAACCTTGCAGAATACTATCAACGTTGATCTCCATCATCCCTCCAACAATGTAGGTTGCTTGATAGTGATAAATGGAAATACTTTATCGGTAAGTGCAGTGATCCCAGCATCTAATAATTTGTTGTCTTGCAGATATTCAGCCATCTCAAGGTAGTTGGAAACCTTGCGATAACCTTCCATCTTATTGTCAGGGTCGGCGATTTTTGCCATGTGACGTAGCATTGCATTCGCAGCAATGAGTTGCTGCTTTTCGTCCATTTCCATGAAGATGGGATCTAAACCTTTTCTCATCAAGATCCGATTCAACTGGCGTGAGCGTTTTTCAATCGCTGGTGTTTTGCGCAATGTATCCTGTAAATCAGGGTAGAATTCAGCATCATCGCAAAGCAACGACAGGTGCAATAACTCAGAATCTGTTTCGATGAATTTCAGTGCGTAGCTGACATCTTGCTCTGACCCTACAGCGATTATTTTATCATTCTTATCATCACCGCGAGTCTCTTCAATACGGATGATCTTGTGGATCAACTCAAAACAGGCGATCCAGTCTTTAGCGTATTCATCTGCTTCTACCTGCTGTTTTTCGTAACGGCGTTGAAGCACTTGCAATTCATTGTGTTTCGTAAACGGTAGGCCATCCGCTTCGCAGCCAAACTGTTGGTCTTTAAGTGCTTCCAGTTCACCTTCAATTTCAACCGATAGGTTCGCCGCTTGGTGTGCATGGTAGCTTAATTGGTTAAATTGGGCATTGAGTGCAGGCAGGTAACGTGCCTCTGTGATAAACCAGCGACAACGGATGCAATTTTCAGCACCGTGTGGCACAGGGCCGTGAATCCGAAATGATGCATTCGCTGAGTCTCTAATGATATTGCCACCGTTCCAGCAGCCACCTAATGTACCCACATGATCAGCATTAGCCGTGTTGCCACCGACCAGACAAAGCCCTGTTGCCCGATTTTCCCATCCAATGGGCACGCGCTTGTCCAATGCAGCTTCAATACTGGCCGTATCGTTGTACACCATTTTGCACTGGATTTGGCTCATGGAAGCATCTTTGAGAAAGTTGCGCACCGATTGCTCAGAGCTAGAGTCTAGTTGCGCATGAGCCTCATCCATTTTTGTTGCCATCACAGATGGCGTTATTTTGGTGTAGTAGATAGTCATCAACAAACGGGTGTGACCAGCTAACAATTTGGAAATAACAGGTAGAGGTAGATGTGTATCCATTACATAAGAGGTAATGAGCGACACGCGCAAACTGTGCAGAGAAAATAAAGTAACGGTCTTACCACTTTTTTGCGTACCCTCTGGATAATCAACAACGAACTTCAATCGCTCACCGTTATCCAGTGTGTTGCTTTGCGCAGCAAGGCTATTTTCAAGTGTGAGTAGAAGCTGATACCAGAAGGGGAATAATGGCGCATCGGATATCGGCTTGACCTTATCCTCATTGTTGCTGGCCGCAGCGTCACGAAATAAAAAACATATATCACCCATTTGTTCTAGTTGAGTGCTAGATTTAAGATCTCTTGTATGTTTAGCCAGCAGTGTGGTACAACTTGTTGGCTTCTCAATTGGATTGTATTTCTCCTGCCAATTGCGCAACTTTTCCAGCCAATATAATACCTCCTCGTGCTGCCAAGGGATGGTATAGCCGCGTTGTATTTCTTCTTTGTTTTGATCAGCGGTTTTATTGGTGTTGATGTACAATCCGGTGGAATATAGACCCGTCATGCTATCGTGAATTCGCTTAAAAACACCTTTTCCAAAAGGGCGGCCATCAGATCCCATTGAAAAGTTGTGTTTATTGTTTTGTTGCCATTGTCCCTGCTGATAGCGCCATGTATCGGCCTCACCGCTATCGATCATCCGCACCTGATAGGTGCGCAGCGGTAGTTGTAACTTTACATATATTGCCATCGCTCTGACGGGCGACCAGAGTTGAAAAATGGTCATTTGTTTGCCATTGCGCGTTATCGTCTTGTGCTTCCACACACAATCAGGGTCATGCCTGTCAATCAAATCCGGCCCGACATCAAACCAATCACCGCTTCCTCCTCGTTCATTCTCTCCTGATTGCTGTTGCGCCCACACCCAGTCTTTAAAATGGCGGTAATGATAGGCAGGTAGCAAGCTATCATCTTCATCAAGCTGTTGCTTGATTGTCGCGAGTTCCATTTTATTGGGGAGTGGACAAAGAATTTGTCGCAGATCCTGAATGTATCGGTACGGTAATGGATTGCGCACGGTTTCCGTTAGGTCAGCGGATTTTTTTATCTTACTTAATGGATTGTTGAACAAAGGTTGCAGAGCGCCATTATCATCCAGTTTGGAAAAATGGTGTTCAATGATAAAATCGATAAAATTACATGAATGATTAATCGATCTTGTTAATTCAGGAGTTGATTTAACAGTTTTGCTTACTATTACTTGCAACTCTTCTGTCGAACAATGATGGCCGTTATGTCCCTTGAAAAATAGATTTACATCAATTGCATAAGGCGCACAAATTAATAGGTAGGACTCAAAAAAACGTGTAAGTGATTTCTGTTTATCAGAAATACTTGTGTTTTGTTTACTCATCCATTCTGCTGCGAATGCTTGCCATTGTTGCCACTCAGGGCCAAGCGTGTCGAGCATCCAGCTAAAGGTTAGATTGCTTTTTCGCCCGTCATTTTTTTTACCTTTCTGTCTCCCCATTATTTCCTCCCGAGCTTTGGATGTTTACCCGTAAAATATTTTTGGGGATCGATATCATTAAATCCGTGCTCAGTCAATGTTTGCCAGTCCAATGCCTTTACTTTGGACTCAGGATTGGCTAATTGAAGCGTGGCTTTATTGAGTTCGTCAGAAATTTCTTGCTGCCCCTCACCTGTATAGACGATTTGAGATTCGAGGGATTGGTGGTGCATACAGCGACGAATAATCATCGGGTTTAAGCCTGAGCGTCTTAATCGCCTGCCGTAGCTGTGCCTGTGACCATGTGGGTCAAGCCCTTCGGCTTTGTTCGGTGCTAATCCAATCCGTTTCAGGGCAGACGCATAGTTTTGGTGAAAAGCATTAATGGTATAGGGATTACCCATTGATTTTGGGTGAAATGAGATAAACGCATAGGGATGGTGGCACTCAATGCTGGCGCGGTAATTCAAGTAAACCTTCCACAGTGTCATAAAAACCTTGCCATAATCAGCAGGAAACCACTGTACTTGAATGTATTTATCTTTATGGTCAATTACTCGACATTTCCAGCCGATGTGAGCCGTGCGGCTCATCTTGATCCGAGGAATACGAGCATACTGTTCTTTTAAATAAGCTTCCCTGGTTTGTGAGCCACTGCGACTTTTCCACTCATAAGGCGCTTTACCTTCAACCTCGTTGTAGATACGAACAGTTGCTGAGTCATGGTTGTAAGTATCTTCGAATACATCTGTTACCCAAAGCGTCAGCGCCTCGCTTTCTCGTAAACCGCCACCGTGCATCAATAGCAGTACAAGCTTATCTCTCAGTGCTACACGAGGATCTTTTGCGCTGCCAACTCCTTCCAAAAAAAACTTTTCCCAATGCATTTCTGGAAAGGAAATTGCGTCATCGTCGGTTTTGGCGAGGGGGGTACGCCCTTTGATAGTGCGGGCCATACGAGCGGTCTTGTTGATACTTTTATCTTCAATATGACCCAGAAAGTCGTTTTGATTTTTTCGAAACCACGCCGCATAGTTCAGGCGCTGTTCGTGCGGGGTTGCCTCTCGCAGCGGATTCATGCTCACCGTGCCTTGCTTGTTTGCGAGCCAGCTAGTGAATGCTGTTAATCTGGAAACATGTTTATTGGCGTTCTCCCTTGTTGTGGGCACCCAGTACAGGCCAGAAGGATCAAGCCCATCTTCACCGATGGTGCCCGTATAAAGGCGCTTGGCGAACGTTTGGAACAGAATTTTAGGATCGTTGAATAGACTGTGATTTGCTTCCATGTAGTTTAAAAGGAGAGTAACCGCCCTAATAAACCCCTTCATCATTGAAATGCTATTGCCGTCTGCCTCCATCTTTAGCAAGTAGTCAGTAACGGCACCCAACTCACCTTGTTCAGTCAACAGGATAGGCATCTCGCTTTTGATACCAGTGTTGTCTTCGACAACGGTTGCACGAACACTAACGACAGCCATGATTTTGTCTCACATACACAAAGTACATGAAATACACTATAGTAACTGATATGAAAATGCGCAACAAAAAGGCAAATTTCTTTGCCTTAACACACAAAATACATACTTTACTGCACTATAGATAACTGACCGGCGCTTTTTTGTTGGCTGCAATCCGTACCGGCTTGCCAGAAGCTGGCGCGCTCAGTGCGTGGCGTACTGGTAGTGGAAGGTAGGCAGCCCCCACTTGAAGCGCACCGCCAGGAGGCGCAGCACGAAACCGATGCCGATGGCGCCGAAGGCGGCCCAGTCGTTGGGCAGGCCCTGATCGAGCGCAAGGCAGTAGATGGCGGCCGTCACCAGCGAGATGGCGGCATAGAGCTCGCGGCGAAACACCAGCGGAATGCGCTGGCAGAGCAGGTCTCTGAGCACGCCGCCGAAGGCCCCTGTCACCACCGCCATGATGCAGGCGATCCCGGCGCCGTGGCCCATCTCCAGCGCCCTTGCCGCGCCGAAGATGGAGAAGACCACCAGCCCCAGGGCATCGAGCGCCATGAACAGCTTGCCAAGGTAGCGCATCAGCGGCGCCGAGATGACGCCGGCCATGGCCGCGCCGGCGACCAGCAGCACATACTCCGGGTGTTCGACCCAGAGCAGGGGGTAATGGCCCAGCAGCACGTCGCGAATGGTGCCGCCCCCGATGGCGGTCGCCGATGCGATGATCACCACGCCAAACAGATCCATCCGTCGCCGGCCCGCGGCCAGCGCGCCTGTCATCCCTTCGGCCACCAGGCCCAGCAAGAAGAGTGCATGTAACATGAGATATCCCAGGGTGCGAGAAAGCCCCGCATCCTATCAACTCGCGCTATAGGGGACAAGCAATGAAGGCTATGCATTATTTTTTATAATGCAAAAATGAAACGGGGCTCCCAAGGGAGCCCCGTTGTCACCACCAACCGGCTCAGCGTCTGAGCTGTTCGGCGCGGTAGTGATCGACCCACATGGCGGTGGCGCCGCAGATGGCCACCGGCATCACGAACAGGTTCACCACCGGGATGGCGGAGAAGAGGGTGACCAGGGCGCCGAAGCTCAGGCACTTGCCGCGCCGCTGCTTGAGGGCATCGCGCATGGTGATGAAGTCGATCTTGTGGTTGTCGAACGGATAGTCGACGTACTGGATCGCCATCATCCAGGCGCTGAACAGGAACCAGAGCACCGGTGCCAGGGTCTGGCCCACCACCGGAATGAGGAACAGGATCAGGCAGCCGATGGCCTTGGGCAGGTAGTATTTGAGCTTGGTCCACTCGCGGCCGAAGGTACGCGGCACGTCCTTGACGATGTCGAGCATGCCGGTATCGCTGACAGTCTCGCCGGTGAGGGCCTGTTCCACCTTCTCTGCCAGCAGGCCGTTGAAGGGGGCCGCTATCCAGTTGGCCACCGAGCTGAACAGGAAGGAGAAGACCACCAGGATGGTGATGAGGGCGATGGGCCAGAGCAGATAGTCCAGCCAGTCGAGCCAGCTCGGGATCTGCTGGTGTAGCCAGCCGAACAGGCCGTCCAGCTGCAGCAGCAGGGCGTAGAAGGCCCCGGCAAACAGCACGAAGTTGACCAGCAGGGGGATCAGCACGAAGGTGCGGATGCCGGGCTGGCGAATGAGCGAGAAGCCGCGCAGGAAGTAGTCTGCGCCGCTGATCGAGTCTTTTACCATACGGGGTGAGTGGCTCATCTGAGCTCCATCTGTTCATGGGAAACTGCCTGCATATTACAAACAAGCTTTTGATTTGGTAAAGTCGCCTGCCCGCCTCCTCTTTATTTCGTTACCCACATAGGCCGCCATGCGTCTGAAATTGATCAAACTCGCCGGTTTCAAGTCGTTTGTCGAGCCGACCCGCATCGAGCTCAACGCCGACATGACCGCCGTGGTGGGCCCCAACGGCTGCGGTAAATCCAACGTCATCGACGCCGTACGCTGGGTGCTGGGGGAGAGCTCCGCCCGCCATCTGCGCGGCGAAAACATGACCGACGTCATCTTCAACGGCTCCGTCAACCGCAGCGCCCACGGCCGCGCCTCGGTGGAGCTGGTGTTCGACAATCCCCACAACCGGGTGCCCGGCGAGTTCGGCCGCTTTACCGAGATCTCGGTGCGCCGCGAAGTGCTGCGCGACGGCTCCAACCACTACCAGATCAACGGCCAGAAGTGCCGCCGCAAGGACGTGACCGACCTCTTCCTCGGCACCGGCCTTGGGCCGCGCAGCTACGCCATCATCGAACAGGGCACCGTCAGCCGGCTGGTGGAGTCCCGCCCCGCCGATCTCAAGCTGTTCATGGAAGAGGCTGCCGGGGTTTCCCGCTACAAGGAGCGGCGCCGCGAGACCGAGCAGCGTATCCGTCATACCCAGGAGAACCTGGAGCGCCTTGGCGACATCCGCGGTGAACTGGGCTCGCGCCTCGAGCATCTCAAGGCCCAGGCCGAGACCGCCGAGCGCTACAAGCAGCTCAAGAGCCGTTCGCGCGCCGCCCGCGCCGAACTGATCGGCTCGGAACTGTGGGCGCTGGAGACACGCCTCGGCGAGGCCAAAACCGAGCTGGCCCAGGCCGAACAGGCACTGGCGGCACTCGATGCCAAGCGCACCGAGGGCGAAGGGCGTCACGTCACCCTGTCGGTGGCACGCCAGGAGGCGCAGGCCGAGCAGGCCAGCCGCCAGCAACAGATTTTTCTCGGTGGGCAGGCGATCGCCCGCCTCGAGCAGCAGCAACTGCACCAGAGCGAGCTTGGCCGCGACTGGCAGGCGAGGCGACAAGCCCTCGGCGAGCGTATCGAGGGGCTCAAGGTCCAGCTGGCCGGCCAGCTGGAACAGCTGAGCGAAAGCACGTTGCAGGGCGAGGTCGCGTCGGCGCGTCTGGAGCAGTGTGAGCAGTTGCTTACCGACCAGCAGAGCGTACGCGCGGCGGCAGCCGAGCGGCTCGAGCAGGCGCGCCAGCGCCAGCAGCAGTGGCAGCAGCAGCTGGGCCAGTTACAGGGGCGGCTCAACCAGACTCGCGCCGAGGTGAACGGTCTGCAGGAGCTGCAGGCCAAGACCCGGCTGGCCCGTTTCAAGCTGGAAGATGAACAGGCCGGGCCCCTCGGCGGGGAAGGGGAGAACCTGCAACCGGCGCTCGATGCGCTGGCGGCGGAGCTCGCGCTCTCCCGCGCCCGCCATGAGGAGTCCGAAGCGGTGTGGCAGGCCGCCGTGGCCCGCCACGAAGCACTCAAGACAGAGCAGGGTCACCAGCAGGGCTTGCTGCGCGAGCTGGAGGCTCGCCTCGCCACCCTGGATCAGATCCTGGGGGAGCAGATGGCGGGCGCCACCCTGGCGGATCGGCTGCAGGTGCCCCCCGAGTGGGCCCGAGGGCTGGACAAGGTGCTCGGCCGCTGGCTCACCGCCACCCCGGCGGATGAGTGCAATCTGACGCAATCCGGGCTCTGGATCGGCCCGGCCCAGCCGGCGGTTGCCGGTACCCTGGCGGCGCAGCTGGGCGGCGAGCACATCCCTTCCTTCCTCAATGCCATCTGGCTGGTGGAGGGCCGGGAGGCGGCATTGACCCGCCAGCCGAGCCTGGCGGCCGGTGAGTCGCTGCTCACTCCTGCTGGCGACTGGTTTGGTCCCAACTGGGCGGATCTGGGGGAGGGCATGGCCCTCGGTACCCTGGCGCTGCTCGGCGAGCGTGAGCGGTTGCACACCGAGCAGGTCGCAGGCCGGGAGGCGCTGCGCCGGCTCGATGAGCAGCTTGCCGCCGCCGATGCGACGCGGGCCCAGCTGCACGGCGCCCATGAACTGGCTCAGGGTACCCTGCGCGAGCAGGAGCAGCAGTGGCAGCAACTGCGCGAAGCCTGGAGCCTGCGCGAGGGGCAACGGCAGGAGCGGTTGCAGCGCCTCGGCCAGCTGGGGGAAGAGCTGGCTCGACTGGCGCAAGAACAGGCCGAGGAGGCCGAGCGGCTGGCGTCGGCCGGGGAGCGGCTTGAGCAAGGTGAGGCGGCTCTTGGCGAGCTGCAGGAGCAGGGCGAGGCGCTTGCCGAGGCGCTGCTGCTCGCCCAGGAGCAGGCGAGCGGGGCGGAGCGGGCGCTGGAGGAGGCGCGCCTGCGCCGGGAGCAGCAGCAGGCCGCCTGCCAGCGGCTGCAACTGGAGCAGCAGAACCTGCGCCAGCTCATCGCCCTGCGCGAACAGGAGCTGGCCCGCCTCGGGCTGGAGCTGGCCGAGCTCAAGGAGCCGGGGGCTGCGCCGGGTCAGGATCTGTCGCCCCTGCTGGCCGAGCAGCGCAATCTTGAGGCGCAGCAGCTCGCCTGTCATCAGCGGCTTGCGGAGCTGGAGCGTCAGCTGACCGAGCTGGAGCAGGCCAGAAGCGCCGATCACAAGCAGCTGGTGCACATTCAGGAGAAGCTGGCCCAGTTGCGGTTGGAGCGGGAGCGCAACCTGACCCGGCGCCAAGGGCTGCACGAACAGTTCGAGGAGCTCGGCGTGCGGCTGGTGGATCTCGATCAGGCGCGGCTCATCGCCGCCGATCGCGGCAAGCTGCGCCAGGAGATCCAGACGCTGGAGGCACAGGTGGAGGCACTTGGCGCCATCAACCTGGCGGCCCTCGAGGAGTATGAAGAGGCGAAAACCCGCTCAAGCTACCTGGAAAACCAGTGCCAGGATCTGGAGCAGGCGCTGGAAACCTTGAGCCAAGCCATTAAAAGAATTGATAAAGAGACACAAATACGGTTCCGGGATACTTTCGATAAGGTCAACGAAGATTTAAAATCCCTCTTTCCGAAAGTGTTCGGGGGGGGCAGTGCCTGGCTTGAGCTCACCTCCGATGATCTTTTGGAGGCCGGAGTGAGCATCATGGCGAGACCTCCGGGTAAGAAGAATGCTACCATTGCCCTGCTTTCCGGGGGGGAGAAGGCGTTAACCGCACTTGCGCTGGTTTTTGCCATCTTCAGACTCAACCCAGCACCATTTTGTCTGCTGGATGAGGTGGATGCACCGCTCGATGAAGTGAACGTCGGTCGCTTCTGTTCTCTTGTCAAAGAGATGTCGAGCACAGTACAGTTCGTTTACATCAGTCATAATAAGGTCTCCATGGAGATGGCTGAGCAGCTGGTTGGCGTCACGATGCAAGAGCCCGGGGTTTCGCGCATAGTGTCGGTCGATATCGGTGAAGCCGTCGCTTTGGCTGAGCAAAACTAGAAAGAGAAGCAGCTAATGCAGGAATTGCGTTACATCTTGGTTGCCCTGGGCGGTATTGCCATCGCGGCATTGCTCATTCACGGGTTGTGGAGCAACAGAAAGAATCGTCAGGCACCGATCAAAGAGAAACCTCTGGGCCGGATGGAATCCAAATCACGGGATCGTGACAACGACGCCTTCGACAGCGATGGCATCGGTCAGGTGCGAGTGGTCAGCGGTGGCCGTCGTGCCGAGCCCAAACTCCACCATGATGAGCCCCGCCAGCCGGAAGTCAGCCGTCGTGCGCCTGCGCCCGCCTTCGATGATGAAGATGACGATGCCGATCTGCCGCCGCCCGTGGTACGCAAGCCTGCCGCCCGCCCCGTGCCGCCACCCCCCGTCTATGAAGAAGACGAGGAGGAGTTCGAGGAGCCGGTTGCCGCTGCCGTCGAGGAAGTGCCTGCCGCGCCGGTGCGCAAGCCCGCCCAGGTCATTCGCCGTACCCCGGTCCACCGTTCCCGTCCCCAGCGCGAGCCGCTGCTGCAACCGCTGGACGAAGAGCCGCTGGTCGAGCCCGCCTACGCGACCGCACCCACTTTCGGTGCCCGCGAGCCGGCGCCGGTCGCCGCTCCCGAATACCAGGCGCAGCCCCGTCATGCAGCCCCCGAGCCTGCCTACGAGGAGCCCGTCTATGAAGAGCCGGTACGTGCCGCGCCGGTCGAGAAGATCTGGCAGGATGTCTATGTCATCAACCTGATGGGCCGTCCGGGTCACGATCTGCAAGGGGCCACCCTGCTCTCTTCCCTGCTGGCGCTGGGCTTCAAGTTTGGCGAGATGGATATTTTCCACCGCCATGAAGATCCGAACGGCAAGGGAGAAGTGCTCTTCTCCATGATCAACATGGTCAAGCCGGGCACCTTCAACCCGTACCGGATGGAGCAGTTCGCCACCCCGGGCGTGTCGCTCTTCATGCAGCTGCCGTTGCGCAGCAACGCTGCGTTTGCCTTCGAGGACATGCTGCAGGCCGCCGATCAGCTGGCCAGCGATCTCGATGCCATGCTGACGGATATGGATCGCAGCCCGCTGAGCGACGAAACCATCGCCCGTTACCGGCATGAGCTGGCCGCCTACGAGGCCAGTCGCGACTAATACGCCATGCGGGTCGAATGAATAAAAAGTGCGGTACCCAGGTGCCGCATTTTTATTGGTCCGCTAGCCGGTTTTTCCATCACACTTCGAGACTTTTTCATGAGCGATATCCTCTCCCGCCACCGTCAACTGTGTGAGCTGCTGATCGAGTACGGTCATCAGTACTATGTGCTGGACAACCCCACGGTGCCGGACGCCGAATACGATCGGCTGATGCGCGAGCTGATCGCGCTGGAAGCCGAACACCCCGAGCTGAAGACGCCGGCCTCGCCGAGCGTACGGGTGGGCGGCCAGCCGCTGACCGCCTTCAAACAGGTGCGCCACGAGATCCCCATGCTGAGCCTGGACAACGTGTTCAGCGGCGAGGAGTTGCAGGCCTTCGAGCAGCGCATGCGCGATCGCCTCAAGCGGGAGGTGAGCTTTACCTTCTGCTGCGAGCCCAAGCTGGACGGTCTGGCGGTGAGCCTGCTCTATGTGGATGGCCAGCTGGTGCAGGCCGCCACCCGGGGCGATGGCACCACGGGTGAGGAGATCACCGAGAACGTGCGCACCATCAAGGCCATTCCCTTGTCCCTGCGCGGCGAGGGCTGGCCGGCCAGGCTGGAGGTGCGTGGCGAGGTGTTCATGCCCAAGGCGGGGTTCGAGGCGATGAACGCCAAGGCGCTGGCCGCTGGCGAGAAGGTGTTCGTCAACCCGCGCAATGCCGCTGCCGGCAGCCTGCGTCAGCTCGACTCGCGCATCACCGCCAGCCGCCCGCTGGCCTTCTACGCCTATGGCGTGGGGGTGGGCGGCGAGCAGCTCGGTGGCTCTCACTTCGGTCGCCTCAATCAGCTCAAAGAGTGGGGGCTGCCGCTCAGCCCCGAAGTGAAGCTCAAAGAGGGGGCCGCTGGTTGCCAGGCGTTCCACGACGACATCCTGGTGCGCCGCGGCGAGCTCCCCTACGAGATTGACGGCGTGGTCTACAAGGTGGATGCCATCCCTCTGCAGGAGGAGCTGGGCTTTGTGGCCCGCGCCCCGCGCTGGGCTACCGCCCACAAGTTCCCGGCCCAGGAGGAGATGACGGAGCTTGAGAACGTCGAGTTCCAGGTCGGCCGCACCGGCGCCGTGACCCCGGTGGCCAAGCTCAAACCTGTGTTCGTCGGCGGCGTCACCGTCTCCAACGCCACCCTGCACAATGCCGACGAGATTGAGCGCCTCGGTGTGATGATCGGCGACACCGTGATCGTGCGCCGGGCCGGGGACGTGATCCCGCAGATAGTGGCGGTGGTGGAGGCGCAGCGCCCGGCGGATGCCCGCGCGATCCTGTTCCCGACCGAGTGCCCGGTGTGCGGTTCGGCGGTGGAGCGGCTGGAGGGAGAGGCGGTGACCCGCTGCTCCGGCGGCCTGTTCTGCGAGGCGCAGCGCAAGGAGGCGATCAAGCACTTCGCCGCCCGCCGTGCCATGGACGTGGACGGCCTTGGCGACAAGATAGTGGAGCAACTGGTGGACAAGGGGCTGGTGAAGACGCCGGCAGACTTGTTCAGCCTCAACGCCATCCAGCTGGCCGGGCTCGAGCGGATGGGGCAAAAGTCGGCTCTCAATCTGGTGGCGGCCATCGATGCGGCCCGCAGCACCACGCTGCCCCGCTTCCTGTTTGCGCTGGGGATCCGCGAAGTGGGGGAGGCGACCGCCTTGAACCTCGCCAACCACTTCCTCACCCTGGATGCCCTGCGCGCCGCCTCGGTGGAGCAGTTGCTGGAAGTGGCCGACGTGGGGGACATAGTGGCCAAGCACGTCTACTACTTCCTGCGCCAGCCTCACAACATCGAGGTGCTGGAGGCCCTGCTGGCCGCCGGTATCCACTGGCCGGCCATCGAGAAGAAAGAGGCCGCGGAGCAACCCTTTGCCGGCAAGACCTTCGTGCTGACCGGTACCCTCACCACCTTGTCGCGCAACGACGCCAAGGCGGCGCTGCAGGCGCTGGGGGCCAAGGTGGCGGGCTCGGTGTCGGCCAAGACCGATGTGCTGGTAGCGGGGGAGGCGGCAGGCTCCAAGCTGGTCAAGGCCCAGGAGCTCGGCATCACGGTCTGGAGTGAAGAGGAGCTGCAACAGGCGTTGCAGGGCTGAGTCGCTCACGCAGAAAGAGAAACAAAGAACCCGGCATGGCCGGGTTCTTTGTTATGGGGGCGCTGATCAGCGCTCAATCGCGCCAGAGGATCTTGTAGCGCCACTTGTCGGGCAGGGTGAGCTGCCAGCGGGCCAGCTCGCTCTTGCTGAACACATACTCGCCACGCAGGGCGGCGCGCGGTGCCAGGGTTTTGGGCTGGGCACCCGCCAGGATGGCGTTGACCAGCTCGGCCGCCTTGGCCCCCTGATCACGGCCATCCAGCACCAGGCCACCGATGGCCTTGCCCTTGCCCACCGAAAATTCCCAGAAACAGAACAGCGGGACCGGGCTGTGGGCGCTGGTCCACTCCAGCAACCTGTTTTCATCCACATGGCGGCCCTGTTCGTCGCTGAGGGTGTGGTAGAGGCCGATGAAGATGGCTTCATAACCACTCTGCTTGGCATTGAGCACGGCCTCCTGCCACAGGCTGTAGTCACCAATGAGCTGGCTGTTGACCCGGGTTTGGCCGACCCGCAGCTCGGTCTGGGTCTTGAATTCATCCTCGATGGCGGTGAGCGCCACGTTGCTCGAGTCAAACAGCACCAGTGCCTTCTTGATCCCCCCCATCAGCTGGCTCATCTCGCTGATGTTGCGTTTGAGCAGGGGGCGCTCCAGCACGCCGGTGATCTTGGGGTGGCCGACCAGCCCCTTGTGGCGCGGGTTCTCGTTCATGCCGAGAAACACTACCGGGGTGCCGAGGGAGGCGATGTCGCTGGCCAGGTAGTTGATGGCGTTGTCATCACCGAGCACCACCAGATCCGGTTTCACCTGACGATAGTAGGCGAGCGCCTGCTCGGCTATCTGATCAAACTCCTCGGCGGGGCGGCGTTTGGTATCCATGTAGAAGTGGCTGATGTGGTGGTCGCCCTTGAGGTTGGCGGCCAGGCTGGCGTTGTAGCTCTGATCCCACAGGTATTCGGGGTGGTAGCTGCTGATCACCAGAATTTCGGCCGCCCACAACCGCAACGGGAGGGCACACAGCAGCAGTAGCAGCAATAGCGGGTTGGTCATGTCGCTTCCCATCGAACAAGAGGAGTTGTCATTCATTATGTCCATCTTGGTGCAAACCTGTCCCGGTCAATTACTGTCGGAAGGGAAATCTTTTTCCCTCTGGCCGGTATCGGGCGCCAGCCCGCATCAGGCTTGAATTGGGTCTTGTATGGGGCCGTTTGTGACTGGTCGGGAACTGCGCCACTCGCCTCAAAACCTGTTCTGGATCAAGAAATACGGTCACGCTTTGGTGCCTAATAGACACCACATATAGGGCTGCATTCGTTTTTAATCCCTATATGTTGTGTTATTAAGCTGTGTACAAGCTGTTCCCTTCTCATCGTCAGCCCTGGCTTGTCAAGCCTCGGCTGAATTTATTTGCGCCGAGGACGAGGCGTGGAGAAGGGGGCCAAACAAGGGTAAGCCGAGGGCGAGAGCCTGGCCTTTTTAACGGGGAAAATCCATGAAACCGGTTGTGATCAAACGTGATGGATGTCGCGCACCATTCAATGCCCAGCTGATTGCCGAGGCGGTGGGCCGAGCGGCAGAAGCGGTCAATCAGGCCAGTCCGGCGCTGGCCGAGCGCATTGCCGCCGCCGTCACCCAGGAGCTGGAAGGACGAGGGGAAGTGGACATCCACGAGATCCAGAACCGGGTCGAGAACCACCTGATGGCCTCCGACGACAAGGCCATCGCCCGTGCCTACATCGAATACCGTCACGACCGGGATCAGGCCCGCGAGGCGCGCGGCCGGCTGGCTCAGGAGATCCGCGGCCTGGTGGAGCAGACCAACGCGGCCCTGCTCAACGAGAACGCCAACAAGGATTCCAAGGTGATCCCGACCCAGCGTGACCTGCTGGCGGGCATCGTTGCCAAGCACTACGCCACCAGCCACATGCTGCCCCGCGATGTGGTACAGGCCCACGAGAGCGGCGATCTGCACTTCCACGATCTCGACTACTCCCCCTTCTTCCCCATGTTCAACTGCATGTTGATCGACCTGAAGGGGATGCTGACCCACGGCTTCAAGATGGGCAACGCGGAGATCGACACTCCCAAGTCCATCAGCACCGCCACCGCGGTCACGGCCCAGATCATCGCCCAGGTGGCGAGCCACATCTATGGCGGCACCACCATCAACCGCATCGACGAAGTGCTGGCCCCCTATGTGACCATCAGCTGGGAGAAGCACCGGGAAGTGGCGCTGGAGTGGGGCATCAGCGATGTGGATGCCTACGCCATGGCCCGCACCGAGAAGGAGTGTTACGACGCCTTCCAGTCACTGGAGTACGAGGTCAACACCCTGCACACCGCCAATGGTCAGACCCCGTTCGTCACCTTCGGCTTTGGCCTCGGCGACAGCTGGCAGTCACGCCTGATCCAGCGCGCCATCTTGAGCAACCGCATCGCCGGCCTTGGCAAGAACAAGAAGACCGCCGTGTTCCCGAAACTGGTGTTCGCCATCAAGGATGGCCTCAACCACAAACAGGGTGATCCCAACTACGACATCAAGCAGCTGGCGCTGGAGTGCGCCTCCAAGCGGATGTACCCGGACATCCTCAACTACGACCAGGTGGTCAAGGTGACCGGCTCCTTCAAGACTCCCATGGGCTGCCGCTCCTTCCTCGGTGCCTACGAGGAGCACGGCGAGCTGGTCCACGAAGGGCGCAACAACTTAGGTGTGGTGAGCCTCAACCTGCCGCGCATCGCCCTGAAATCCCGCGATGAAGCGGATTTCTGGGACAAGCTGGACGCCGCCTTGCGGGTAGCCAAGACCGCACTGATGTACCGCATCAAGCGCCTCGACGGGGTCAAGGCCCGGGTCGCGCCCATCCTCTACATGGAAGGGGCCTGCGGGGTACGCCTGAAGGCGGACGACAACGTCAGCGAGATCTTCAAGCACGGTCGCGCCTCCATTTCGCTTGGCTACATCGGGGTACACGAGACCATCAACGCCCTGTTTGGCGACCAGGTGCACCTGTTTGACAGCGCCGAACTGCAGCAGAAGGCCATCGCCATCATTGCGCGCCTCAAGGCGGCCACCGACGAGTGGAAGGAGGAGACCGGCTACGGTTTCAGCCTCTACTCCACCCCGAGCGAGAACCTCTGCTCCCGCTTCTGCCGCATCGACGCCAAGGAGTTTGGCGTGGTGGCGGGGGTGACCGACAAGGGCTACTACACCAACAGCTTCCACCTCGACGTGGAGAAGCAGGTCAACCCGTACGACAAGCTGGACTTCGAGGCGCCCTATCCGCCCATCGCCAGTGGCGGCTTCATCTGCTACGGCGAGTACCCCAACATCCAGCACAATCTGGAAGCGCTGGAGAACGTCTGGGACTACAGCTATGACAAGGTGCCCTACTACGGAACCAACACCCCCATCGACGAGTGCTACGACTGCGGCTTCACCGGTGAGTTCGAGTGCACCTCCAAGGGCTTCACCTGCCCGCGTTGCGGCAACCACGACCCGGCCAAGGTGTCGGTGACCCGCCGCGTCTGCGGTTACCTCGGCAGCCCGGATGCGCGCCCCTTCAATGCGGGCAAGCAGGAAGAGGTGAAGCGCCGCGTCAAACATATGTAAGTGCGGTAACGATGAAGCGCTGGCCCCTGTTGCAAGGGGCCATTTTCATGGGGTGGCGACCGTTTGCACACCCATGAAGGAGGCAGGAAACAAGCGATGCACTACCACCAATACTACCCGGTCGATGTGATCAACGGCCCCGGCACCCGCGCCACCCTGTTCGTCTCGGGCTGCGAACATCAGTGCCCCGGCTGCTACAACCAGAGCACCTGGCGGCTAGACGGCGGCAAGCCGTTTGACGAGGCGATGAGCGATCGCGTCATCGCGGATCTCAACGACACGCGCATCAAGCGGCGCGGACTGTCGCTCTCCGGCGGCGATCCACTCCACCCCGCCAACGTGCCTCAGGTGCTGGCGCTGGTGCGGCGGGTGCGCGCCGAGTGCCCCGGCAAGGACATCTGGTGCTGGACCGGCTATCTGCTTGGCGAGCTCAGCCCGGCCCAGCGCGAGCTGGTGGCCTTGCTGGACGTGCTGGTGGATGGCAAGTTCGAGAAGGGGCTGGCGGATCCCGGCCTGCTCTGGCGCGGCAGCAGCAATCAGGTCATCCACGACCTCAACGCCTGGCGGGAAGGGGGTGAGCGCATTCCCTGTCTGGTTTGCAGTTGAAGCCAGGGATGTTTATGGTTAGCCCATTGCCATCCCTGTGACATCGTTGACGAGGAAATCCGAGATGAACAATCTGCTCAAGATCCTGCTGGCCATCTTTCTGCCCCCGGTCTGTGCCTTTCTTCAGGTGGGCTTCAGCCTGCATTTTCTGATCAACATAGTGCTGACCCTGCTCGGTGGCCTGCCCGGCATGGTGCATGCGCTCTGGCTGGTGGTGAGCGACAAGCGCGGCTGACGCTGAGCCGCTTTGCCAAAAGCCACCACGATGGGGTTGGCTTTTTTTATGCTGCTCAAACGGGTTCCGATTGTTACAGTAATGGGCCGGCAACCCTGCCGGAGAGGGGTGACCCCTCTGATCGGACTCAACAAGGAGTGTTGAATGGGTTTGAAGGTCTTGCTGCTGGGCACTGTGTTCGGTCTGATGGGGGGCTGTGCCAGCCCCAGTCCCACCGTGAAACTGAACCAGCCGCCGCTGGAGGTGACCATGGCCGAGCTTGGCAAATACTGGGTGCAGGATGGCGAGGTGCCCCCGTTTGAACCGGTGGGCGGCGCGCCAGCCAAGCTGCCTGTCAAGGGCTATGTGGAGATCCGTTATCTCATCGACTCCAACGGCAATCTGTTCAGCCCAGAGATTGTGGCCTCGGAGCCGCCCGGGGTGCTGAACCTGATCGCCCTGTCGGGGCTGGCCAAGACCCGCTATCGCGTGTCGGAGCAGAACCCGCAGGCCATTCCGGTGCGAGTGGTGGGTCGCTACGAGATTGAAGTGGAGTAATGAGCAACCCCGGCCTGGCCGGGGTTGCTGTTTACTGCTGCTTGCAGTCGTTGTAGACGCTCTGCCACTCGCCATCCTTGTCGCGCATCTCGACAAAGCCTTCATCTCCCTTGTTCCACCAGATGGCCTCATGGTCGTCGGTGTAGCGGGCGCCGGAGGCGGAAACGCTCTGTGGCAGGGTGTAATCCTTGCCGTCTGGCAGCGCCAGCTTGACGAAGTTCAGGCTCTGATCGGAGAGGGCGAAGTAGCGTACCTGCACCCGTTGGCCCTGTTCACACAGATAGGTGACGGGATCGCCACCGGTCACGCTCAGGGTGCCGGCGCCGCGTTCGCAGCCGCTCAGCAGGGTCAGGCTCGCGATGCCCAGCAGCAGAAGGTTGGCGTGCTTCATGTTGATTCTCCATCGGTGTCATCCGGGCGTGATCCTAACAGCTTGCCAAAGGGGCGCAATGCGCCTCGACCCGGCTTGCGTCGATATGCGTCCATGGGCGTCAAAAGAAGCGCTAATGAGCCGCGGCTCAATGCAGGCCGAGTCTGGCCTCGAAGGCGCGCACCAGTGCCTCGTAGGTGCCGTTGTTGCGGATCTTCTGCAGCCCCTCCTCGAAGCGCTTGGCCATCGCCTCACCCTGAGGGTGGGCGCGAGAGAAGGCGAGCCAGAAACCGTCGGTGGAGATCTTGCCCACCTTGACCACCTTCCCGCTCAGCTGTTTTTGCTGGATCTTGAGGTAGCCCGGCATCTCGTTCATCAGGATGTAGTCGACCCGGCCGCGCACCAGCATCTCGATGATCTGGGCGTCGGACTTGGCCTGGAAGCGGGTGATCCTGGGGTTTTCCATGAAGTCGGTGGGGTAGGTGTAGCCAAGGGTGATGCCCACCGTCTTCTGTTCCAGCGAGGTGAGCTTGAGATCCCGGCGCGGTTCGCGGGCCAGGGCGAAGATGGCGAGATCCTCCTCGAACATGGGGGTCTCGTGCCAGAAGTACTGGTAGCGGTTCTCCTCGGTGATGGTGGCATCGAAGCAGCCGAGCACCTTGTCGCTGCGTGCCTCGTACATGCAGCGGGCGAAGGGGATGGTACGAAACTCGACGTCGACTCCCTCGGCGGCAAAGGCCGCCTTCACCAGCTCGGGGGCCAACCCCTGCGGTTGGCCGCTCTGCTTGTCGAGGGCGCAGTAGGGGGCCCAGTCATCCTCGGCGGCAATGAGCACCTGCTCTGCCCGGGCACAGGTCATCCCCAGCAGCAGAGTGATTGCCAACCAGTGGATGTATGCTGCTCGTGCCATGGTCTCTCTCCTGTTGCCGACTGCCCTAGCAAGCATAGTTGCTGGGGCTGGCCGCAGGTGCCGCCAAACGGAAGGCAAAAAAACGCCCCGGTAGGCATAGCGGGGCGAAAGGCAGCACATCCTTGAGCTAACAACAGGGGGTCAATAACCGAACCGAGTGGCCTCGAAGCGGTTAAGCAGTCGGTGGATGAGGTAACAGGCCAGCAGGGTGGCGACGATGGCAAACAAGATGCTGCTGACCCGGTAGAGGGCGCTGAACACCAGATCGTTGCCCGGCGTCAGGTATTGGCCGAACAGGATGCCGAGGGTGGTGAGGGCACCGAAGCCGACCCCGGAACCGCTCGCCTCCTTCACATGGGCATGGCTGAACAGCATGGCGCCAAGCCAGAGCATGGGGGCGACCAGCAACAGCAGTCCCGACCAGTCGTAGAGCACCAGCTGGCTGACCAGGCCGAAGCTCACCCCGAGCAGGGTGCCCATGGCCCGTTTGCGGGCATAGCTCAGGGCGCCGTCCCAGTGCATGGGGAAGAGCACCAGCAGGGTCGTGGCCTGGGCCGACATGGAGTCCCGCAGATCGAAGATCTGGAACACCATGAAGGAGAGGGTGGCGATGCTGGCGCCAAGCAGCGCCTCGTGCCGCATCCGGTGCGGTGCCTTGGGGGAGGGGGCCGGTTTGGGGCGCTCCTCCACGTCCGGGATCAATGCCGTCATCAGGTAGGCGATGAGCACCGACAGCACGCTGGCCCACAGGTTGCTGAAGATGAGGTCGTTGAGATCGGTCTGCGGGTAGCTGGCAAAGTGCAGCATGATGCTGAGACTCAACACCCCGTTGGCACCGAACAGGAACAGGCTGCCCTGCGACATGGCGGCGAAGCGGTAGAGAAACAGCAGGAAGGCGATGGGAACCATCAGACCGGGATGGCCGCCAAACAGCCCCCCCAGCAGCCCCACTTCCAGCCCGCAGACCACGGCGGCGGCGATCAGCTGGCGGGCGGCATGGCCGTTCATCACCGGCACCATGCCCAGCAGCAGCACCGGCGTGACGGTGTAGAAGACGCCGTAGTTCCAGCCAAACAGCTTGCAGAGCAGAAAGCCGGTGGTGCTGCCAAAGGCGATGCGCAGGCATTGGCGCAGTTCGTTGGCGGTGAGGGGCCTGTGCCACAAAGTCATTGCCGTCACCTCAGTAGATGTAGTGCAGCAGGCTGAGCAGGCGGATCTGGGCGCGGGCCAGCAGTCCGGTCAGGGCGTTGTCGGGCAGCAGCTGCACGGTGGCGCGGGCACCGGCCGGCAGATGGGCGGGCAGCTGTTCCAGCGCCAGGTGCAGGCGCAGACGCTGGGCGTCGCGCACCCAGCGATCCGACTCGGTGGGGCTGGCCAAGAGGCCGTTGGCATCGAACTGGCCGGCGCTGACCCCGGCATCCAGGCTGGTGACCCGGGCCTGATAGAGGCGACCCGGCTCACCATCGAAGGCGACCAGTGCCTGGCTGTCCTGATTGACGTGACGGAGGCTCTTCTCGCGAAAATCGGCGATCACGTCCACCTGCTCGGAGACCAGCGCCAGCAGCGGTGCACCCGCCGCGGCGAAGCTGCCCGGCTTGAGCTGCAGGTTGGTGATGATGCCGTCCTGGCTGGCGTGAACCCGGCTGTAGGCGAGGTTGAGCTCGGCCTGGGCGAGACGGTTGCGGGCCTGGCGCAGCAGCAGGTTGTCATCGCCGGGCAGACCACGGTTGACCCGGGCCTGGGTCATGCGGGCCTTGCTGGCCAGCAGGTTGGCCTGGGCGGTGCGAAACGCGCTGTCGGCGTCATCCTTCTGCTGTTCGGAGACCATGTGGCGGCGATAGAGGGCGTCGATGCGCTCGGCCTCCCGCAGCTTGAGGGCAGCCTGGGTCTGCAGCGAACTGAAGTCGGCGCTGGCGGCATTGAGGGTGGCATCGAGCTGGCGATTCTGCTGCTCGGCCTGGGCCAGGGCGAGGCGGGCCTGCTCCACCGCGAGTTCAAAGGGGGCGGGATCGAGCACGAACAGCAGGTCGCCCTGCTTGACGTGCTGGTTGTTGCCGACGGCCACCTCGACCACCTTGCCGCTGACCTGGGGCGCCATCTTGGTCACGACGCGGGTCGCCATGGCTTGCGGGGTGAGCGGCATCTTGAGGTCGGCCAGCAGGAAGTAGGCAAACACCAGTACGAAGGCGCCCATGGCCCATTTTATCCAGCGCTTGAATTGTTGATCCGGGGTCATTTCACTCTCTCTCTTCACTCTGTGCACCTATCTTGCCGAGGGCATTGGCACAGATGCGGTGCACGATATCTTCAAACTGTTCCAGCTCCCGCTGGCTGATGCCGGCGAGCAGCTCCCGGCGTATCTCCATGATGCGATCTTCAATCTGGTCGAGCAGCGCCTTGCCGGCCGGGGTCAGGGTGACGATGCGGACCCGCTTGTCCTGACTGCAGCAGTGGCGCTCCACCAGCCCCTGCTCTTCCAGCTGGCCCAGGGTGCGCATCAGGGAGGGCAGTTCGATCTCCAGCGCTTCGGCCAGGGTCTTCTGGCTGAGGTGGCCACCGAGCCGGCTCAGCTTCCACAATGCCGTCCAGCGGGGGTGGGTGAGGCCGAGGGGGGCCAGTTCGAGATCGGCCACGGTGCGCCACAGCCGATGCAGTCGGCCGACCCGCTCGGCGAGGGACAGCTCGCGCAGCATTTCCAGATCCTTCATCATGAGGCTCTCCATTTACTTAGCTTGCTAAGCATTGTAGTTGTTTAGCAGGCTAAGTAAATAGTGTGATCGCGATCTTGTTTATGAAAATTGGAGGTAGGTTTCTTGTGGAGCTTGCTTGTTGGGTTTGAACGTCCTGTTGGCAGCCACCCGTGTCTGCCGCGAGCCAATTTGGGTGAATCATTCCCGCCATGGGCCGGTGAAATAACCAAATCATCTCACCAATCCGTGCTGAAAATAGCCTTGGAATAGCCATGGCCGATCATGTTGGTGGCAGAAAAATATTATCTGAATTCGGCAGGCTGCTTTTTATCCACTAATATTGATGGGTCAGCTAAACAGGGAGACGATAGCTGTGGAACGATATGAATCGGGTGACCCCCATTTCTCCATCGAGAGCCTGTTGGTGGAGGTGGAATATGTTGCCGATGGCCATTATGGGCTCAGCCTGGAAAGTACCGAAACCTGTCATGAATTTGACCCTGCCAATATTCCACTGTTATTAGCCGAATAGTTTTTCGGTTGGTGTCATGAGGCCGTTATCATCATCTGACGGTCTGTTGCAGGGCCCGCTTGTATCGGCTCAAACGCTCCCTGAGGCAGGCACGGCCTGCCTGGGCAGATCATCCTTGTGGGCCTCGGCGTGATCGCACGCCCACAATCTTCCAGTTGTCTCTTCCGGTCTGCGGCGGTTTATCTGATTGGGATTTACCGATCTTGAGATCGCCACTCAATCCTTGCTTGTGATCTGTCGAAATAGCATGGAGCGGGGCAAGCATGGTTTCCCATTATTGAGAAAGTATGCCGCCCATTATTTAATCGTTATTTGATAATGGCCCCATCAAGAGCCTGCTGGCATTGAGGGATGAGTGCCCACCGGTTTGATTGGCGCGGCACAATAGTGCGTCCGAATAATGCCAATGACAGGTCGGACGGCATCCTCTGCCAGCCATAACGTTTAAGAATTTAATGTTTTTATATGCCTTTGCAGACAGGCTAACCGACAGGGGCGAGAGAGATGGCTAGAGTGGCGCCACACCACACGCTGGAGCATAACAATGAAAAACCTCTCTACCCCACAGACCCGGATCGCGCTGTTTGGCGACCGACAGATTGCCGGCATGCCCATGATGATCTTCCTCGGGCTTGCCACCTGCGTACTCTTCTCGGGCTGGAACGGCTCTCTGCCACTCGGCATGGTCGGTGCGCTGGCATTGATGTTCGTGCTCGGCACCCTGCTGACCGAGCTGGGGGAGCGCATCACCCCCATCCGTGAATACCTGGGGGGCGGCACCATACTCGCCATCTTCGGCGGCGCCGCCCTGTTTGAATACCGGATCCTGCCCGTCGAGGCGGGCCAGGTGATCATCGGCTTCATGAAGGAGGGGGGCTTTCTCAACTTCTTCATCGCCAGCCTGGTAACCGGCTCGGTGTTCGGCATGAGCGGCGCCCTGCTGAAAAACGCCGCCATGCGCTACTTGCCGGTGATCCTGGGGGGCGTCGCGCTGGCGCTGCTCAGCGTCGGTATGGTGGGCGCCCTGATGGGCTATGGCTTCAAGAATGCGGTGCTGCTGATCGGTCTGCCCATCATGGGCGGCGGCATGGGGGCCGGCGCCGTGCCGCTGGTGGAGATCCTCTCCGGGCCGCTGCAGATGTCGAGCGCCGATCTGCTGTCGCGCATGGTGCCGGCGGTGGTGATCGCCAACACCCTGGCGATCCTGGTGGGGACCTTGCTGGCCCGCCTCGGTCGCCGCTACCCCTCCCTGACCGGCAACGGCAAGCTGATGATAAAAGAGAGTGCTGCTGGCGTGGCCGAAGAGAAGGTGCAGGCGCCGACCCTGGAGAGCCTGGGCCTCGGGCTCTTCATCAGCTCCAGCATGTTCGTGCTGGGCTCATTGCTCGGCAACTTCATCCCCATGCACCCATTCGCCCTGATGATCCTGGCGGTGGCCGTCATCAAGGTGAGCGGCCTGCTGCCCCGTCGTTACGAGCAGGCGGCGGCCGACTGGTATCAGTTCGTGGTCAGCAACCTGACCCCCTCCCTGCTGGTGGGGATCGGTGTCGCCTACACCAGCATCCCCGAGCTCATCAGCGCCTTCTCGGTCAGCTACTTCGTGCTGGTGCTGGTGACCGTGGTCGGCGGTGCCCTGGGGGCGGCGCTGGTGGGGCGGATGATCGGCTTCTACCCCATCGAGGCAGCCATCACCGGCGGTCTGTGCATGGCCAACATGGGAGGCACCGGCGACGTGGCCGTGCTCTCGGCGGCCCAGCGTATGACGCTGATGCCGTTTGCCCAGATCTCTTCTCGTCTCGGGGGGGCCGTCATGCTGATCCTGGCCACCCTGCTCATTTCGCTGCTGGCATAAGGAACAAGATAATGAACGACATCATGATGGGCACCAGCCTGCCCTATGCCGAACGTAAGCGACAGGGACTGATGGGGCGCATGCCTCACAAGGAGGAGTCGCTGGCCCAGCAGCGGCGCCGCATCTACCGGCTGGTTTCGGCCATGCAGAGCCCGTTTGATCAGCACCTGCTGCTGCGCCAGCTGCAGGAGGACAACCCGGTACTGTTTTACGAGCTGGTGCGCCACCATCTGCCGGAGCTGTTGCCCATCATCTACACCCCGGTGGTGGGAGAGGCGTGTCAGCGCCACAGCGACCTTTATCTGCGCAGCCACGGCCTCTATCTCTCCTGGCACGATCGGGACGAGCTGGATGACATTTTTGCGGCGGTGGAGCAGGAGGTGGACGTCATCGTCATCTCCGACGGCGAGCGGGTGCTGGGGCTCGGCGATCTCGGCATCGGCGGCATGGGGATCTGCATCGGCAAGCTGGCGCTCTACTCCGCCGCCGGCGGCATCAACCCGGCGCGCACCCTGCCGCTGTGCGTGGATGTGGGCACCAACAACCCCGAGCTGCTGGAAGATGACTCCTACCTTGGCTGGCAGGCGCCGCGGGTGGATGGCGAGCCTTACTACCAGTTCATGGACAAGGTGGTGGCCGCCATTCGTAAACGCTGGCCCGAGGTGGTGCTGCAGTTTGAAGACTTTGCCGGCAAGCATGCCGCCAATTTGCTGGCCCGCTACCGCGATGAGCTCTGCATGTTCAACGACGACATCCAGGGCACGGCGGCGGTGGCATCGGCCTGCGTGCTGGCGGGACTGCAGCAGGCGGGCAGTGTGCTTGCCGAGACCCCGGTGCTGATCGTCGGGGCTGGTTCAGCCGGCTGCGGCATCGCCGCCATGCTGGCCCAACTGGCGGGCAGCACGGCGCGGGTGCAACTGTTCGATCAGGATGGCCTGGTCTGCCAGGACCGTGCCGGGCTCACCCCGGCCCAGCAGCCGTTCGCCCGCCCGGCGGCGGAGGCGTGCCACTCCTTGGTTGCGCTCATCGAGCGGCTGCGCCCCGGGGTGCTGATCGGGGTGAGCGGTCAGGGCGGCTTGTTTGACGAGGCGGTGCTGACGGCCATGGGGGAGGTGTGCGAGCGGCCGGTGATCCTGCCGCTCTCCAACCCCACCCGCAGCGCCGAGGCGACCCCAGCCCTGGTGTGGCAGGCTACCGGCGGGCGCGCTCTGCTCGCCACCGGCAGCCCCTTCCCGCCGGTGACAGTGGACGGGGCGCCGCGAGTTGTCTCCCAGTGCAACAATGTCTATGTGTTCCCGGGTATCGGCCTCGGTGCCTGCGCGGTCAAGGCGCGGCGCATCAGCGACGGCATGTTGCGGGCGGCGGTGCAGGCGGTGGGCGCCTATCCACTGGCCGAAGGGCGGCTGCTGCCCCCTATCGAGCAGGTGGGGGAGGTGGCCCGCGCCGTGGCGAGGGCGGTGGCACTGTGTGCCCGTGCCGAGGGGCTGGCGGATTTTGCCGGTGATCCCGCACCTTTGATTGACCAGACCTGGTGGCGCCCGCACTATTGGTCCGCGTCCTGATGTTGCAAGGCTAATCGATGAAACTGCGTCACCAACTGGTCACCCTCTCCCTGGGCCTGTCACTGCTCCTGATCGTCATCCTGGGCAGCCTGCTGGCGCTTTTTATCCGCCACCTGCTGGAAGTGAACCTGGAGGAGAAGGGGGGGGATCTGGCGCGAGTGCTGGCGGCGGACCAGCGGGTGGTACAGGCGCTGGAGTGGGGGAGCGATCCGGGTCTGCGCGACTATGTGCAGGGGATCTGCAGCCGCACCGATGCCGCCTACATGGTGGTGACCGACGAGCATGCCCGCCGGCTGAGCCACCCTTCCCCGGAGCTGGTGGGCGGCCTGTTTCGTGGCGAGGATATCTGGCCCTCCCTCAACGAGCGCAGCAGTTACTGCTCCAAGGACGTGGGTACCCTGGGGCCGGCCATTCGCTGCTTCGCCCCGGTGATCGGGGCGGACGGGCGCGCCATCGGCGCCGTGGTGGTGGGCTATCTGATGCAGACGGTGGAGGGTATCTATCTGGATCGGATCGCCCTGCTCATCAGCGCCATCGGCGCCGTGCTGGGCTGCGGCCTGCTGCTGGCGCTCTGGATCCAGCATCGGCTGCGCCGCACCCTGCTGGATCTGGAGCCGGAGACCATCGTCAACCGCTTCGTGCTGCAGGAGCTGGTGCTGGAGCACATCTCGGAGGGGGTGATCGCCCTCGACAGCCACGGCCACATCCGCATGCTCAACAGCGCCGCGTTTTACCAGCTGCGCCTGCCCGGCACCGGTCGCCACTCCCTGCTTGGCCAGCCGCTGGCGGAGCTGTCGCCGCCGCTCGCCCCCGCCCTGACCCAGCTCGAGACCGAGCTCGGCTTCACCGTGCACGGCGAGTCGTTCATCGGGCGCTGGCAGGCGGTGGAGGGCAAGATCCCCGGTCGGCTGCTGATCTTCAGCCGCCCCGAGGTGACCGGCAGCCTCGGCATGCAGGTGACTCACCTGCGCCAGTATGCCGAGATGCTGCGGATGCAGACCCACGAGTTCGCCAACAAGCTCAGCAGCCTCTCCGGCCTGCTGCAGCTGGGCCACGTGGATCAGGCGGTGGAGCTCATCCAGCAGGAGAGCGAGGCGTGCCAGACCATGCTGCACGATCTGCTGCGGGCCATCGAGGACAAGCCGGTGGCCGGGCTCATCCTCGGCAAGTTCAGCCGGGCTCGCGAGCTCGGGGTGGAGCTGGTGCTGGATCCCGATTCGGCGCTGGGCGAGTACCCGGCAGCGGTGTCGGCGGATCTCATCACCCTCATCGGCAACCTGCTGGACAACGGCATCCGCGCCGCCTGGGCCCGGCGCAAGCAGTGCCCGCCACGGGTGCTCATCTCCCTCAACGACTTCGGGCGCCGGCTGGTGATCGAGGTGGAGGACAGCGGTGAGGGGGTGGACGAGGCGCTGGCGGACCATCTGTTTGATTACGGCATCAGCCGCCAGACCGGCGATCACGGTGTCGGCCTGTTCCTGGTCAAGGAGACGGTGGCCAGGCGAGGGGGTGTGATAGAATGGCGCCGCACCGCCGAACAGACGACTCTGTTCGGTATCTACTTGAATAAAAACCAATTGGTGTGATCTATGGAGCCCATTTTCACTCTGGTGATCGAGGATGACGAACGGATAGGATCCATTCTGGCCGAGCTGGTCTCCTCTACCCCCGGATTTTCCCTGCTGGGTCGGGCCGAGAGCCTGACCCAGGCCGATCTCATGATGCGCGCGGCCCAGCCACAACTGCTGCTGGTGGACATCTCGCTGCCTGACGGCTCAGGTCTCGAGTGGGTGAACCGGCTGCGCAGCCACAACCGCGAAGCCTACGTCATCATGGTGACCGCCTCCTGCGATGTGGAGACCATCCAGCAGGCCCTCAATCAGGGGGTGCAGGATTACATCATCAAACCGCTGCGGCTGTTTCGCATCCAGCAGAGCCTGGACGAGATCCTCACCCTGCACCGGCGCATCTGCGAACGCGGTTCCCTCGAGCAGAGCGACCTGGACCGGCTGATGGGCAAGGTGAGGCCCCAGGGGCGCGAGGTGCGCGACACCCCCAAGGGGATCGACGCCATCACCCTGCGCCAGGTGCTGGAGCTGCTGGCGGGCGAGCCGGACAGCGCCTTCTCCACCGACACGGTGGCGCTGCGCCTGTCCCTCAGCCGCACCACGGCGCGCCGCTATCTGGAGTATCTGGAGTCGGAGGACCGGGTGGACGTGGATCTCAACTACGGCCAGCGCGGCCGACCCGAGCGCCGCTACCACTGGCGGCGGGGCAGTTGAGCCGCATCTGTCATCATGGCTCTTCCAAAAAGCTCCGTTGAAGGCGCTTTTTGTGTCTGAATTTGCAACTCAATCCTAAACAGGGTCGTTGTTGGAGCCGATTTGTTCGTCGGCCTGGCAACCTGTGGCAATACCAGGTTGCCACAGGCTGTTTTTTGCCAAGGCTAATTCACCGTGTGTCATTAAACGATGTAACTATATCAATAAGTTATCTGCATCTTTCTCATGGATAAACAGTGGCAAGGTATATGCACTATGGTCAAAGTGGCAATGAGTGCCACTGGGTTTATCCAACCTTGAAAGGAACATCGTATGTCATCGGATGTCAGTTCAATCGGTAGCTCTTCTCTCTCTGCCTCGTACAATAACGCAGCGTCTTCCGCCAGTGCTCAACCAGCAAAACACCACCATCACCATGATCGAGAGGGTGGGGGTGATAAAATGATGGGGGATGTAAAGTCTGCATTGTCATCGCTAGGAGTGAACGTCGATACCTCTAATAGCGATACAAAGTCAGCGCTATCATCTTTCATGCACAATTTGATGGGGGCTGTACGAGGTGCCTCTGGAAAAGAGGACGGTAATGATAATGACGGCGACGAAAGTGGCCAAGCACAAGCAGTCTCTTTGCAATCGAGTAGTGGTAGTAATTCTATGAAGCAGGGGCTTGATACACTGATATCAGCATTGAGTAACGGCAACAGCTCTGACCCTGTTTTAAATACACTGCAGGATCAATTCAATTCGATTGTTGGCAGTGGTGCAGGCCAAAATGGTAACAAGGTATCACTTCAGGATTTTTTGAGTTCACTGGAAAGCAAGTTGCCTCAAGAATCCCCTGGTAGCGGATACATGGTTGATACGACGGCATAAGACAGGTCATTTATGACCTTGTTCGATATTGGAGGCTGCGGCCTCCAATTTTATGGGTTGATTGTGTTTTTGCCTATATGGAATCAACAGTCTTTTTTATTATCAGCTCTTTTTTCCAAAGAGCTAAAACCACATCCATCTGGCCATTGTGCACAATCTCTTTTCCAACTTTCCTCATTACCATATCCCAAAGTTGTACTGCGCTAGGTAATTCAGTATGTTGAGCTTCATAGTGTTGAAGAACACGTATTGCTTTGACAGCATAGTTTCCACTTTGAATCACACGCGAATAACGCCGTCTCGATATGCCTCGTACCAGGCCTTCACTGCACAATCCCAAGAATGCCCCTTTTGGACACCCCTTTAACTGAGCTGACTGGCTTGAGGGATAGTGCTCTTGTGCTGCAAGTACCCAGGCGTCACAGGGATTATATTGGTCATCTGATTTACACATCAACACTGCCTTAATTGCCACGTCCCCATACCCCATCCAATCCTCCTATCAAGATGAAGGGGCCAAAGGCTGTCTCTTGATCAGATCTTGATCCCCTGCGCCATCAGATCCTTGGCGGCAAGAAAACCCTCCATTTTACTTTGC
>NZ_JAPCIV010000048.1:0-33185 GCF_027707585.1 Aeromonas sp. QDB39
AACCAGATAATCCGATGAGATGCCGGTTTGCCTCACTCTCATGCAAAGGTAAGATCAACCATTTAATCCGCTTACCCGTTCTTTGTCTGGTGTAGAAAAAAATACATATATGGGTTCACTTTCAGGTACTTTAGCGTTAAGCACGCCGAGGCTCAAATGCCCCCCAAACCTACCAGAAATAAAGTCTGTCACAGGGGGGTATAATGCACTTGAAAACGCTATTAAAAGGCTAAAAGCACCAATGGATAAAACTCGTTTTTTTAAAATTGTTTTAGTGGTTTGTTTCTGAGATTTATTCTGTAGGCTACGGTTGGTTGACTTATTTATATTGCGTTTCTTACCCAAAACTATTCCTCTATCTATAAATATTAGGACGCCCATCTCTTTGTATTCTGGCTATGAAAATCTTGCTCAGAAAGGTGTGTGTCCGAAAATTTGGTACTTTTGGTTGTGGGCACATGTTCCCGGCCTCAACCCGTTTGTCAGTATGCTACTTGGTGTGGCCCTGCCGTTTACTGGCCCTTGTAAAGCGCCTAGTCATATAAGTGCCCCAAACTAACAAAATTTGAATTGAGCCAATAAGGATAAGAACCTTTACTTTTGATCAAGCTATTCAAGAGAAATGTGAAACTGTATGCAATTATGGAGGATTCACTTGTTGCATGGAGTTCCCAGAAGCTATCGTAACAGTAGCCAAATTGAGAATCCCCCAGATTTATGCTTATTGCTTGTTCAGGGCCATTTCTTGCGATGATATAGAAATTATTAGAAATATCATCCTTGGGTATGTCTTTCTCATATTCTTCAGGCAATAAATATGGATTCGCAGGGATTAGTTCTTCTGGTGACGAGATCTTAAACCAGTAGTCACATGCTTCAAATAGAATTACACCACCGCAGAGTGAATAAAATTCTTTTAAATCACTTGGAATATCTATGTCAGGAATGCCTGAAGGTGGCAATACCTTACAGTTTTCCATCTCACCAATCCGTTGGATTAACTCTCTCATTATCTATTTTCCTAAACTATCTCTGCGCTTAACGTTTGGTTAAGGGGCCAGCTTTA
Source organism: Aeromonas sp. QDB39 (assembly GCF_027707585.1). Classification (NCBI taxonomy): domain Bacteria; kingdom Pseudomonadati; phylum Pseudomonadota; class Gammaproteobacteria; order Aeromonadales; family Aeromonadaceae; genus Aeromonas; species Aeromonas sp. QDB39. The sequence continues at coordinate 1,067 of NZ_JAPCIV010000048.1, forward strand.
ACCGGTTCCTAGGAGTAAAGCGAGAGATTTTAACCATTTGTTAGAGCCATGCTGCTGTTAATTTCTGTGCGCTAAGGAACCAATTTCTTTTTTAAATTTGTAGCACGTGGCTTCAAAAGCTTCCTGAGCAATGACAAAGTCTTTTGCGCGTAATTTGCTTTTCTCTGGGTCGCATAAGAACTTTGCAATTTTGCTTCGGGCTAGGTCAACTTCTTTATAGTTTTCTTCTAACTCTGGGAAGTGGACCCAGATAAGCATCTTTAGTTTTTGAGCTTCACCAGGCGCCATGAGATCACATTTATTGGTCAGCTCTAATACTTGGTTGTAATTTAGCTTTCCTGAATAACAGCGTAAATGATGCAGATAAATGTTGGAGAAATTGACTTCCCATTTTTCAAATAAAAGATACGTTTCTTCTATTTTTATAATTCGCTGCTCGGCATATTTCTGCTTTGCTTGCGTCTCAGAATTGGATTTTGATAGCTTTAAATTGAAAAGATTTGTGATGACGACTGCAAGTAATGTCGATACAGCAGTTATAAGGCCGCTAATTATGATTGTGATGTCTTTTATTTCGATGCCTGTCAAAGTTATGTCCTAGGCTCTAAAGTTTGATTAAGGGGCGTACAAAAGCGAAGCTTTTGGATGCTCCTAGTGGGCGAAGCGAGCGATTTGACCACTAGTTAGGTGTCTACCCAAGGGAAATTAAATCTATGGCTTTCCTGAACAAAGTATTTTTTGCCACATCTCGAATGTTGATCTAAAAATCGTAGGTTGGTGCTGAATGAAGTGAAGCACAAAGTTGACCGCGAATATATCTGAAAATTTGTTTTACGGATTGTTGCATCCTTGTTGGTCCCGAACTGATTGGCGCAATAATACTCGCCTATTGGGCTTCGCTATGCTACACGCCAACCTACAAAAAAACCACGCTACCGCCCCTGAGTGACAGCCCCCAGTTCGCTACTGTTAACCTGCGAGATTGCAACAATCGCTGTCATGGCGTTCTTCCGAGAGGTTGATTGTCATTCGGGTATCTTAAGGGGGAGGGTGGTGCGTTGAGAAGCGTGTTTTGGCGGGAATCTGTGTTGGATCAATAAATTAGTCATCAGTAGTGTTCAACGCGAGCAAGTTGGGTTGCAGTAGATTTCCTTCACCCCAACCCTCTCCCAGGGGGAGAGGGAGCATATCTGCTGTTAGACGGAGCTGTGGGCTGGCATGGTGTTGATCCCCCTCTTGTTCGCTGAGGCGAGTCCTCTTGTCCAGGCCGCGAGGCAGGATGCCGAGCGAGCGGCGCTGGGCCATGGACGGCCCATCGGCGCGTGTCGTTGGACAAGAGGGTGAGCCGAAGGTATCCGACGTCAGTCGGGCGAATAAGTGGGGGTGGCCTTTCTTTTGGTGACTTTTCTTTGGCCACGCAAAGAAAAGTCACTCGCCCAGGCCCGAAGGGCGGGCGAAACCCCGTCGAGGGCAGAGCCCTCGTGTCCCATGCGGCGAAGCCGCATCAAGGGGCTCACCGCTGCCTCGGGCGTTCGGATTAACTCCGCCCGGATCGCGAACGTCTGATTACGCTTCGCTAATCAGACCTACAGAGAAGCCAACCCCTGACGCCAGATAACAAAAGGGAGCCTATCAGGCTCCCTTTTTGCAAACATAGTCAATGGCATGTGACCCATGCCGTCCCTTATCGATTGGTCGCGGCCTTCATCCCTTCCACAAACTCTTTCAGACGAGTGAGCATATGCTCCGGATTCTGGTGGTGGGTCTCGATGATCTTCACCACGGCGGAGCCGGAGATGGCACCGGCGGCGCCAGCGGCGATCGCTTCACGTACCTGAGCCGGTTCGCTGATGCCAAAACCGAGCAGGGCGGGGGGCGCCTTGAACTCGCGCAATGTGTTGATCAGCCCCTCCACCGGCATGCCGGCCTTGGTCTCGGCGCCGGTGACGCCGGCGCGGCTCACCAGATAGGTGTAACCATTGCCGAGCTCCGCCACCTGTTTCAGGGTCTCGGCGTCGCCATTGGGCGGGGCGATAAAGATGCTGTCGATACCGAACTTGTCGGCGGCCGCCTTGTAGGGTTCGCACATCTGCACCGGCACGTCGGCCACCAGCACCGAATCCACGCCTGCCTGCTGGCACTTCTCGTAGAAGCCGTCGATTTTGCGCACATAGACCAGGTTGGCGTAGACCAAGAGGCCAATGGGCAGCTGCGGGTACTTGGCGCGGATGCGGCCGAGCAGTTCGAAACAGTCATCCGGGGTGGTGTGGCTGGCAAAGGCCCGCAGAGCGGCGCCCTGAATGGTGGGGCCGTCCGCCACCGGATCGGAGAAGGGAATGCCGAGCTCGAGGGCATCGGCGCCCCCTGCGACCAGCGCATCGACGATGGCCAGTGATAATTCGGGGGTGGGGTCACCCAGCATCACGAACGGCACAAAGGCGCCCTGATTGGCCGCGTCCAGACGGGAGAAGAGTTGTGCGTAACGGTTCATGACAAGGTTCCTTCTTTTTCAAAGATGTCGGCAACGGTGAAGATATCTTTGTCGCCACGGCCGGAGAGGTTGACGATGAGCACCTGTTCTTTTTCCGGTTCACTGCGGGCCATCTTGAGGGCGTGGGCCAGTGCGTGGGAGGACTCCAGCGCCGGGATGATGCCTTCGGATTTGGCCAGCTCCTGGAAGGCGTCCAGCGCCTCCTTGTCGGTCACCGAGGGGTACTCGGCGCGGCCGATGGCGGCCAGATGGGCATGCTGCGGGCCAACGGAGGGGAAATCCAGCCCCGCCGAGACGGAGTAGGACTCCTGAATTTGCCCCTGATTGTCCTGCATCAGGTAGGAGTGCATGCCAAAGAAGACTCCCTTGCTGCCGTGACCCAGCGGCGCGCCGTGCTCGCCACTCTCGATGCCGTGACCACCCGGCTCGACGCCGATGAGACGCACTGATGGCTCATCGATAAAGTCGGCAAACATGCCGATGGCGTTCGACCCACCGCCGACGCAGGCGATCACCGCATCGGGCAGTCGCTCCTCCTTCTCGAAGCACTGGGCCTTGGCCTCTTCGCCGATCATCTTCTGGAACTCCCGCACGATAGTGGGGAAGGGGTGTGGGCCGGCGGCGGTGCCGAGCAGGTAGTGGGCCGACTCGTAGTTGGCGGCCCAGTCGCGCAGCGCCTCGTTGCAGGCATCTTTCAGGGTACTGGAGCCGGAGTGCACCGGAATGACGGTGGCGCCCATCAGCTTCATGCGAAATACGTTCGGTTTCTGGCGCTCGCAATCCTTGGCACCCATATAGACCCGGCACTTGAGGCCGAGCAGGGCGCAGGCCAGTGCAGTGGCCACACCGTGCTGACCGGCACCGGTCTCGGCGATGATCTCTTTCTTGCCCATCCGCTTGGCCAGCAGCGCCTGACCCAGCACCTGGTTGGTCTTGTGGGCGCCGCCGTGCAGCAGGTCTTCACGCTTCAGATAGAGGCGGGTCTTGGTGTCCTTGGTCAGATTGCGAGTCAGGGTGAGCGGGGTCGGGCGACCGGCATACTCGGTCAGCAGGGTCTGAAACTCGGCGATAAAGGCCGGATCATCCTTGGCATCGACGAAGGCCTTTTCCAGCTGGAGCAGGGCGGGGATGAGGATCTGGGGCACGTACATGCCGCCAAATTCACCAAAAAACGGGTTGAGCAGGGTCATGGTTTCTTCCTTATACCTTGAGTCGAAAACGGAATATCAATTACGAAACAGTGATTCAGTGGCGGCCTCACAGGGCGCGCTCACAGTTGGCGCAGGGCAGCAAACGCGGCCGCCAGCTTGTGCGCATCCTTCTGGCCCGGGGCACTCTCTACCCCGGAGTTGAAATCAAGGCCGAGGCAGCCCACTTGCGCCGCCTGCAGGGCGTTGTCGGGATTGAGGCCGCCCGCCAGCATCAGCTTGGCTTTATCGAGATTGGCCAGCAGGGCCCAGTCGAACGCCTGACCGGTGCCGCCGCTCTGGCTGCCGACTTTCGTATCCAGCAGCAGGCGATCGGCCGGGTAGTCGAGGGCGGGCAGCGGCTCACCACTTGTGACTCCAACTGCCTTCCAGATCTGGCAGCCAGCCGGCAGCAGCGCCCGCAGCCCCTCGATATAGGCGGCATCTTCATCCCCGTGCAGCTGCACTGCGGAGAGCCCGAGCGCCTCCACCGTCTTGACGAGGGTGGCGGGCTGGGCGTTACGAAATACCCCCACATAGGCGAGCGGCGCGCCCGCCATCACGGCGCGGGCGGCGGGGATGTCCACGTAGCGCGGGCTTTTGGCCACAAAGATAAGACCCCCGAATACCGCGCCTGCCTGATGGGCCGCAGCGGCGTCTTCGGCGCGGGTCAGGCCGCACACCTTGTTCTGGCCCAGTACCAGCTTGCGCACCGCCGCCTCCAGATCCGGCTCGGCCATCAGGGATGAGCCCACCAGAAAGCCCTTGGCGTGGTGGCGCAGATCCGCCACCTGGGCGCGGTGGTTGATGCCGGACTCGCTGATCACCACCCGATCGCTCGGAATATCTTTGGCCAGCTGTTTGGTGCGGGCGAGATCGACGCTCAAGTCGCGCAGATCCCGGTTGTTGATGCCAATCACCGGCGCGCCAAGGGCGATGGCGCGGGTCAGCTCTTCTTCGTTGCTCACCTCGGTGAGCACGCCAAGACCCAGCGCTTTGGCCACCGCGAACAGGGCGCGATAGCCCTCGTCGGTGAGCACCGAGAGCATCAAGAGGATGGCGTCCGCCTGATAGTGGCGGGCCAGATAGACCTGATAGGGGTCAATCATGAAATCCTTGCAGAGCACCGGCTGGCTGACGCGGCTGCGCACCCGCGGCAGGAAGGCAAAATCCCCCTGAAAGAACTTCTCGTCGGTCAGCACCGAGATGGCGGTGGCGTATTTGCCATAGATGTCGGCGATTGCCTCCGGGCTGAAATCGTCGCGGATCAAGCCCTTGGAGGGGGAGGCCTTCTTGCACTCCAGAATAAAGCGGGTGGAGCCCGCCTTGAGTGCCCCGACGAAATCCCGATCGCTGGGGGTCAGCGTGCTCTGGAAGCTCTCCAGCGGCTGGGCCAGTTTGCGGGCGGCGACCCACTCCTGTTTGGTCGCCACGATCTTGCCGAGAATGGTCTGGCTGATGGAGGCCATGTTCAGAAAAGCATGGGGGGCAATAAGGTCTGACATCTCGTTATCCTTGCGAAACTGGCTCTTGCCCTGTGGGCATTCTGAATGACTGCTGTGCAACATGGTGGCTGACATCATGCCTCCTGATGACCCGCGTCCTGATGGCTTAAAGTGGCGAGCCGGGCGGCCAGATCCGCAGCCTTGCCGCTCGCCAGTACCGCCAGCACCTGGGCCGCGGCGCTCTTGAGATCCTTTGCCTTGCCTGCCATCAGCAGCAGCGGCGCCACGTTGGCGGCGATGGCTGCGTTGTGGGCCGGGGTACCACGCCCTTCCAGAATGGCGGCGGTGATGGCGCGGTTCTCTTCAGGCTCACCGCCCTGAATGGCGCTGACCGGGTAGGTCTCTAGGCCAAAGTCAGCCGGGGTTAACAGAAACTCGCGGATCTCGCCGTCACGGATCTGGGCCACCTGGGTCGGGCCGTGGATGGCAATTTCATCCAGCCCGGCACCGTGCACCACCATACCGGTTTTCAGCCCCAGTGCCAGCAGGGTTTCGGCGATGGGGCGCACCAGCTCGGGGGCATAGACCCCCATCAGCTGATAGGTGGGGCGGGCGGGGTTGATAAGCGGCCCCAGCACGTTGAACAGGGTGCGGGTCTTGAGGGCCTGGCGCACCGGCATGGCGTGGCGCACCCCGGCGTGGTACTGGGGGGCGAACAGGAAGCAGATGCCGAGCTCGTCCAGACAGCGGCGCGCCTGCGCCGGGCTCATGTCGAGCTTGATGCCCATTTTGTCCAGCAGATCGCTCGAACCCGACTTGCTCGAGACCGAGCGGTTGCCGTGCTTGGCCACTTTCAGGCCGCAGGCGGCGGCGACCAGCGCCGAGGTGGTGGAGACGTTGATGGTGTTGAGGCCATCGCCACCGGTGCCGACGATGTCGCAAAATTCATAGTCCGGACGCGGGAAGTCGCGCGCTTCTGCCAAGAGGGCCTCGGCGGCGCCAGCGATCTCCTCCGGGGTCTCCCCCTTGATCTTGAGGGCGGTCAGGAGACTGGCGAGCACGATGGGGTCCACTTCGCCACGTACCACCTGGCCGAAGGCGTCGCGGGTACTTTCACGGCTCAGAGACTGACCCTGATAGAGGGTGTTGAGATGATGATGCATGTTGGTCTCCTTACCGCACACTGCTTTCTGGACGGGTGATATGGGCGAGCGCCTGGGTCAGCAGACGGGCCCCTTCCGAGGTCATGATGGATTCCGGGTGGAACTGGAAGCCCAGCACCCGCTCATCCTGCTGCTCGATGGCCATGGGCATGCCCTGATAGTGGGCAATCACCGTCAGCTCTTCCGGTACATAAGTGGCGACCAGCGAGTGGTAGCGGGCCACCGGCAAGGGGCTTTGCAGCCCCGCGAAGGCGCCGTGGCCGTTGTGCTCAATCAGCGAACGCTTGCCGTGGACGATCTCGCCCGCGGCGCCGACGGTGCCGCCGTAGGCTTCGCACAGGGCCTGATGGCCGAGACAGATACCGAGGATGGGCACCTGACCACGGGCCAGCTTGATGAGGTCGATGAGGCAACCCGCCTCGTGGGGGGCGCCCGGCCCCGGCGAGAGCACCAGCACGGCATCCCCTTCGCAGGCGGCGATTTCGCTCATGATGCGGCTCGCCGGCAGGCTGTTGCGGTAGATCCGCACCGGATAGCCGAGGGAGCGGAACTGATCGACGAGGTTGTAGGTAAACGAATCGAAGTTATCGAGCAGGAAGATGTTAGTCATGGCTCACGTCCTTATGTTGCTCCTGCTGGGCGCTCAGGGCTTGCAGGGAGGTGCCATGGCTGGCTGCAATGGCGGCCAGCACGGCGGCCGCCTTGGCGCGGGTTTCGTCCGCCTCGGCCTGGGGTTTGGAGTCATAGACCACCCCGGCGCCGGCCTGCACGTGGGCCACGCCCTCTTTGACAAAAGCGGAGCGGATCACGATGCAGGTATCCATCTCGCCGGCGCCGTTGATGTAGCCGACCGCGCCGCCGTAGCTGCCGCGGCGCTTGCCTTCCACCATGCGAATCAGCTCGCTGGCGCGGATCTTGGGGGCGCCGGTGAGGGTGCCCATGTTCATGCAGGCCTGATAGGCGTGCAGGGCGTCAAGGTCGGCGCGCAAGGTGCCGACCACCTTGGAGACCAAGTGCATCACGTGGCTGTAGCGATCCACTTTCAGCAGCTCCTTGACGTAGCGGGTACCGGGCTCCGAGATGCGGGCGATATCGTTGCGGCCCAGATCCACCAGCATCAGGTGTTCGGCCACCTCTTTTTCGTCTTGACGCAGTTCCAGCTCGATGCGGCCGTCGAGATCCCGGTTGATGCTGCCATCGGGGTTGAAGCCGCGGCGGCGGGTGCCGGCGATGGGGTACATCTCCACGTCGCGGCTGGTGGCGCAGAATTTCACCGCGCTCTCCGGCGAGGCTCCAAACAGGGTGAAGCCCTCATCCTGCACATAGAACATGTAGGGGCTGGGGTTGGTCTGTTTGAGGCGGCGATAGGCGGCGACGGGGCTGGGGCAGGGCAGGGAGAAGCAGCGGGACGGCACCACCTGGAAGATGTCGCCGCGGCGGATAAAGCCCTTGAGCTTCTCCACCTCGGCGCAGAACTGCTTGTCGCTCTTGTCCACGCTCATGCCGCCGGCGAGGGTCGGGGTGGCCGGAGCCTGCGCGGGGGCTTGCTGGCAGGCGTGCTTGAACTGGGCGAGGCGCTCGCTCAGGCGGTTGTATCTGTCTTCCACCCGGCTTTCGTCGCTGTCACCGCCGAAGATGCAGGCGAGCAGCGCAGTGGAGCGCGCGATGTGGTCGATGGTGATCAGGGTCTCGGCCACGTAGAAGCAGTAGTCGGGGCAGTCGTTGCTCCCCTGTGGCACGTCGGGCAGATCTTCAAAGGAGGCGATGAGGTCGTAGGCGAAGCTGCCGGCTATAAACAGGGCCTCTTTGCCAAGCTGACAATCGAGCTCCCGCTGCAGGGTGCGCAGCACGTCCAGCACGCTGATCCCCTTGAGGCGGCTGTCTTCGTCCTGCTCCCGATCGGAGGCCGGGAAGTCGAGCTGCAGCTCGCCGTCTACCAGCGAGCGAGCCACCACCACAGGCAGGCGCTCGGCCAGCAGGCTCTGCAGCTGGGCGCCGTTGTCGTTGAGGCTGCGCACCCGCACGGTGCGGCCACGGCACTCGATGCGCAGGCAGGCGTCCACCAGCAGCAGGCTCTGTTTGCCGGCCTTGGAGTCGATCTCGACCGATTCCAGCAGCAGGTTGTTGGGGCGACCCTGGCAAAGCTCGCTGTAGAGTGCCAGCGGATCGGCCACATAGGGGGCGTTGAGGGTGAGGGTATCGAATTCACCCAGAGGAAGGCGATGGCTGGCTGTCATAGTGCGTTCCCTTGCGTGTGATGCTGTTTACCGATGTTCATGACGTTGAATTCCTTGAAAATTTAATGGGTCTGGGGTGGCTGGTTCAGGGGCGCCATCGCCAGGTCAGGTTGCTTGTCTGAATTCTCGGTTTCATCACAGGTCCATTTGCCGGATAATAAAAAAGCCCGCTGGGGTCAGCGGGCTTTTTCTTTGGGTTCTTTATTTGCTGTCAGATTTACAGGTACAGCAACGACCACACGCCCGCATGTCAGGGAGTGTGCCACCACCAGATGGTCAGGATGGAAGTCGTTTGCATGATAAAGTCCTGTAAAAAGATGTTTGCAATGAAGTGCCTACAGAAAACGATAAAGCCGCGGCCAAGTCAAGTCGCTTTTTAGCCTTCTTTCACCGAATGTGTACCCATGGTGACCTGACCACGAGAGCGGAATAATCTGATGAGATTCGATCTACACTGCCATACCACGGCCTCGGATGGCGTGCTGAGCCCCGCCGAACTGGTGCGCCGCGCCGCCGAACAAGGGGTCGAGGTGTTAGCAGTTACTGACCACGACACCCTTGCCGGGCTTGATGAGGTGCGCCGCACCATCGCCGCCGAGCAACTGCCGCTGCGGCTGGTGAGCGGGGTCGAGATCTCCACCGGCTGGGAGCATCACGAAATTCATATCGTGGCGCTGGGGGTGGATGAAAAAAATCCGCAGCTGGTGGCGTTTCTGGCCGGCCAGCTGGCCCGTCGTGAGGCGCGCGCCCAGGAAATAGGGCGTCGTCTGGAGAAGTGCCAGCTCCCTGGCACCTATGAAGAGGCCAAGCAGCTGGCTGGCGACGCCGCCGTGACCCGGGCCCACTTCGCCCGGGTGCTGATGGCGCGCGGGGTGGCCGATACCATGCAGAAGGTCTTCAAAAAGTACCTGAGCCGGGGCAACAAGGGCTATGCTCCGGCCGAGTGGCCCGAGATGGGCGAGGCGATCAACGCCATTCACGCCGCTGGCGGGCTGGCGGTGCTGGCCCACCCGAGCCGTTACGATCTCACCGCCAAGTGGATCAAGCGGCTGCTGGTGGCCTTCAAGGCAGCCGGTGGCGATGCCATGGAGGTCTCGCTGCCCCAGCAGAGCCCGCAGGAGCGGGCGAATCTCGGCCAGTGGGCCAAGGAGCACGACCTCTACATCTCGGTAGGATCGGATTTTCACTTCCCCTCCAACTGGACCGAGCTGGGGCGCCACCTCTGGTTGCCCAAGGAGGGGATGCCGCTCTGGCTGGCCCATCCCGGCCACTTCGGCCTGAGCGCCGAGCAGCACGCCGCCCTGCTGGCCAGCCGTTGATAGGCGCCGGCGGGCGTCAAACAGATTAAGGTAGTGTCGTGGAGCCTGGCTCCACGGCCATCAAGCGGGCAGGCATTGCCGCCCCCATTGCGAGAACGAGTCATGAGTCAGCACTTTTACGTACATCCGGAAAACCCCCAGGCCCGTCTGATCAGCCAGGCGGTACAGATCATTCAGAACGGCGGCGTCATCGTCTATCCCACCGACTCGGGCTATGCGCTGGGTTGCCAGATGGGCGACAAGGGCGCGCTGGAGCGCATCTGCCGCATCCGCCGCATCGATCCCAATCACGATTTCACCCTGGTGTGTCGCGATCTCTCCGAGATCTCCACCTATGCCAAGGTGGACAACACGGCGTTTCGCCTGATCAAGAACAACACCCCCGGCCCCTACACCTTCATCTTCAAGGCCACCAAGGAGGTGCCGCGTCGCCTGATGAACGAGAAGAAGAAGACCATCGGCATCCGGGTGCCGGACAACAAGATTGCCCAGGCGCTGCTGGAAGCGCTCGGCGAGCCGCTGCTCTCCACCACCCTGATCCTGCCGGAATCGGACATGGCGGAGTTCGACCCGGAGGAGATCTTCGACAAGCTGGGCAAACAGCTGGATCTGGTGGTCAACGGTGGTTATCTGGGCGAGCAGCCCACTACCGTGGTGGACTTCTCCGATGACGAGCCGGTGCTGCGTCGGCGTGGTGCCGGGGACCCGACTCCGTTTGAGTGATACTGCCGATCCTGTGCCGGTGACGACCACGCCCATGACGGGCGAGAAGGTGGCGAGCGCGGCGGGGGAGGCCGCTCCCCCCCAGGCCGTCCCGTCTCCCATCGCCCGGGTGCTGGGGCAGCCCTATCACGAGCTGCCCCAGGATTTATTCATCCCGCCCGATGCGCTGGAGGTGTTTCTCGATACCTTCGAGGGGCCGCTCGATCTGTTGCTCTACCTCATTCGGCGCCAGCAACTGGACATCCTCAACCTGCCGATCCTGCAGATCACCGCCCAGTACATGGAGTACGTGGAGCTGATGCAGGGCCTCAATCTGGAGCTGGCGGCCGAATACCTGCTGATGGCGGCCTGGCTGGCGGAGATAAAATCCCGTCTGCTGCTGCCCAAGGCGCCGGAGCTGGAAGATGAGGAGGAGGGGGAAGACCCCCGCGTTACCCTCATTCGCCGGCTGCAGGAGTACGAGCGCTACAAGGTGGGGGCGGAGCGGGTCAACGAGTTGCCGCGGCTGGAGCGGGAGATCTTCATCGCCACCGCGCTGCCGCCGGATTTTGGCGATCTCAAACCGTTGACGCCCGATGTTTCGCTGGTTGAGCTCGCCCTTTACATGCAAAGTGTGGTAAAACGCGCGACTCATTTTGAACATCACCAGATCCGCCGTGAGCAGATCCCGACCCGGGTGCGCATGGCGGAGATCCTTGCCATGCTCTCGCTGGGCCAGACCCTGCGCCTGGATCGGGTGCTGCGCGCCGAAGAGGGGCGCATGGGGGTGTTGGTGACGTTTCTGGCGTTGCTGGAGCTGTGCAAAGAGCAGCTGATCTGGATCCTGCAGGCGGAACCGCTGGGGCCGATCCACTTTGCCCTGGCCGGCCAGCATGAGGAGAGCGAGCGTGGCGCTGCCCACTGAACGGTTGAAGAGCCCGATGTTGCGAGGAGCGGACCATGGCGCTGCCGGCTGAACGACTCAAGACGCTGATCGAGGCGGCGCTGTTCGTCGCTGGACGCCCGCTCAACGTCAGCGAGCTCAAGAGCAGCGTTCTGGCGGACTACCCGGTCACCAGCCGCTACGTCCAGCTGTTGTTGGCGGAGCTCAGACAGGATTACAGCGAACGGGGGGTGGAGCTCAAGGAGGTCGCCTCCGGCTGGCGCTTTCAGGCCCGCCAGGAGTACGCCGAGGAGCTCTCCAGGCTCTGGAGCGAGCGGGCTCCCCGTTATTCGCGCGCCGTGATGGAGACGCTGACGCTGATCGCCTATCGTCAGCCCATCACCCGGGCCGAGATCGAAGCCATCCGCGGGGTGGCGGTCTCGAGCCAGATAGTGAATACCCTGAAAGAACGTGGCTGGGTGCGCAGCATCGGTCACAAGGAGGTGGTGGGCCGCCCCGAGCTGCTCGCCACCACCCGAGAATTTCTGGATTATTTTAATCTGCAGAGTCTGGAGCAGCTCCCCGAGCTGGATCCCGAACTGCAACCCTCGTTGTCCACGCTGACATTGGCAGCTGCGGGCAGCGATCAACAATCAGGTAACCCCGATGAGTGAAAAACTGCAAAAAGTGTTGGCCCGCGCGGGTCACGGCTCCCGTCGTGAGATGGAGGCCCTGATCACCGCAGGTCGGGTCAGTGTGGATGGCAAGGTCGCCACACTGGGGGATCGCGTCGAAGTGAACGCCGTGATCCGGGTGGATGGTCACCAGATCAAGACCCGTGCCGCAGAGGAAGTGATCTGCCGCGTGCTGGCTTACCACAAGCCGGAAGGGGAGATGTGTACCCGTCACGATCCGGAAGGTCGTCCCACCGTGTTTGATCGTCTGCCCAAGATGGAAGGGGCCCGCTGGATCGCGGTCGGCCGCCTCGACGTCAACACCTCAGGTCTCTTGCTGTTCACCACCGACGGTGAGCTAGCCAACCGGCTGATGCACCCGAGCCACGAAGTGGAGCGGGAATACGCGGTGCGGGTCTTTGGCGAGATCACCGAAGCCATGCTGCAGCGCCTGCGCAAGGGCGTGCAGCTGGAAGACGGCATGGCCAAGTTCAACAAGATCAAGCCGGCCGGCGGCGAGGGTCTGAACCAGTGGTTCAACGTCACCCTGACTGAAGGTCGCAACCGTGAAGTGCGCCGCCTGTGGGAATCCCAGGAAGTGCAGGTGAGCCGCCTGATGCGCATTCGCTACGGCGACGTGCAGCTGGATCGCGGCATCCCGCGCGGTGGCTGGCAGGAGCTCAAACTGCCCGAGGTGAACTACCTGCGTGGCCTGGTCAACCTGCCCAACGAGACCGAGTCCAAGGTCGATCTGCAGCAGGATGGCAAAACCAGTCGTCACAAGCAGGCCGCTCAGATCCGTCGCGCCGTCAAGCGCCACAAGGAGATGCAGGGCAAGGAGCCGCGTGCCCGCGCCACCACCGCCCGTCGCAAGCCGACCTCCTCCACCCGCAACTCGGGTACCGGCAGCAAGTAAGCGCTGCGTGGCCGCAAGGCCGCCCTGCAACAGGCCCGCCTCTTCGGCGGGCCTTTTTGTTGGCGCCTTTTGAGTTCGTTATTGTTCAAATTCACGCAAAGCTGAATTAATGGGGCCGGGCAGGCGACTGGCAGAGGCGGGGGTGGTTGCTCGGCACGGGCGGGCTTGTTAGCCTTCCCGCACTGACACAGGAGATAATAATGAGCAAGGTACTTGATGAGCTGCTGGCGTTGCTGGCGCTTGAAAAAATCGAGGAGGGCCTGTTTCGGGGCCAGAGCCAGGATCTCGGTCTGCGGGCCGTGTTTGGCGGACAGGTAATGGGGCAGGCCTTGTCAGCCGCCAAGCAGACGGTGGCAAGCGATCGCCAGGTGCACAGCTTCCACTCCTACTTTCTGCGCCCCGGCGATGCCAACCGTCCCATCGTCTACGACGTGGAGAACATCCGCGACGGTCAGACCGTCTCCACCCGCCGGGTCAAGGCCATTCAGGGCGGCAAGCCCATCTTCTATCTCAACGCCTCCTTCCAGGTCGAGGCGGACGGCTTTGAACACCAGATCGCCATGCCGGCGGGGATCACGCCGCCCGAGCAGCTCAAGAGCGAGCTGGAGCTGGTGCGCCCCTACGAGCAGCAGATCCCGCCCGCCCTGCGCGACAAGATCATGTGCGAGAAGCCCATCGAAATTCGCCCGGTGACCCTGGTCGACCCGATCCGCCCCGACGTGCACGAGCCGCTGCGCCACGTCTGGTTCAAGGCCAATGGCCAGATGCCGGACGATCAGCGGGTGCACAAGTACCTGCTGGCCTATGCCTCTGACTTCCACTTCCTGTTCACCGCCCTGCAGCCCCACGGCGTGTCGTACTGGGAGCCGGACATGCAGGTGGCCACCATCGATCACTCCATGTGGTTCCATCGGGACTTCCGGCTGGACGACTGGCTGCTCTACGTGGTGGACAGCCCGAGCGCCAGCGCCGGTCGCGGCCTGGTGCGCGGCCAGTTCTTTACTCGCGACGGTGTGCTGGTGGCGAGCACGGCGCAGGAAGGGGTGATCCGCCGCCGTGGCAGTAACCCATGAGCAGGCAAAATGGCCGAGTAGGGACGCCATGATAGTGTCTGACCTGCTCAGTTTTGCGCAGGTCAGACTTTGGGGCTTTACCCCGACTACCCAAACGGTAGAGGAGAGACATCATGATCATACCCATCCTGCGCAGTTTCGATGAAGGCAAGTTGCGCGCTTTCTACCTCGATTACCTGGGATTTGTCATCGACTGGGAGCACAGGTTTGGCCCGGATATGCCGCTCTACTTGCAGGTCTCTCGGGGGGACTGGATCATCCACCTTTCCGAGCATCACGACGATGCCTGCCCGGGAGCGGCTCTGCGCCTTTTGACCGACAAGCTCGATGCGTTGCTGGCCGAGTGGCGGACTAAGGGTTATGCCTATGCGAACCCCACCATTGAGACCATGCCCTGGGGCTGCCGCGAGCTGCAGGTGCGGGATCCCTTCGGTAACCGGCTGGTGTTTACCGAGCCGCTGCCGCCTGAAGAAAACGCCTAATAAAAAAACGGGAGCCGATGGCTCCCGTTTTTTTTATCTGCTTGTTCTATCAGGCGGCGTCTTGCTCGGCGCTGAGCGCTGGCTCGCCGTTCTGGGCGAAACGGTCGGCCCACAGGGCGATGACACCGTCGCCGGTGACGTTGCAGGCGGTGCCGAAGCTGTCCTGGGCCAGGTAGAGGGCGATCATCAGGGCGATGGAGGCCTCACCGAACCCCAGCATGGAGGTGAGCAGACCCAGCGCGGACATGACGCCGCCACCCGGGGCACCCGGCGCGGCGATCATGATGACGCCCAGCATCATGATGAAGGGCAGCATGGTGTCGATACCCGGAATGGCCAGATGCTCGGAGAGGAACATCACCGCGGTGGCGCAGGTCACCAGCGTGATGGTGGAGCCACACAGGTGAATGGTGGCGCACAGCGGCACGGTGAAGTTGGCGATGCCGTCGCTCACGCCGTTGTTCTTGCTGGCCTGCAGGGCGACCGGGATGGTGGCGGCGCTGGACATGGTGCCGAGCGCGGTGAAGTAGGCCGGCAGCATGTTCTTGATGAGCTGGGCCGGAGAGCGGCCGAGGGCCAGACCGGTGCCGACGAACAGCACGGAGAGCCAGAGCCAGTGCATCACGATGGCCATCACCAGCACCACGCCGAAGGTCTTCAAGGTAGCGAATACGGTGCCTTCCACCGTCATTTCGACGAAGACGCCGGCGATGTAGAAGGGCAGCAGCGGGATGATCACCTTGGCCAGCAGGCGGTCGATGATGTCACGGCCCTGATCGGCGACCCGGCGCAGATCGGTGGCCTGGGTGGCGCTGATGCCGATGCCGAACACGAAGGCGGCGGCCAGCGCCGACATCACCCCGAACAGCGGCGGGATCTCCAGGTTGATGTAGGAGGCGAGCTTGATGGCGCTCTCGGCGGTGGGCTCGGCGGCGGTGGTCAGGCGCGGGATCAGGTTGCTGGCCACGGTAAAGGCGAACAGACCCGCCAGTATGGTGGAGCAGTAGGAGAGGGCGACCGTCTTGCCCAGCAGCTTGCCGGAGTTCTTTGGCAGGCTGGCGATGCCGCTCATGATGAAGAACAGGATGATGAGCGGAATGGTGAAGGTGATCAGCTGACCTATGACTGTCTTGGCCGTAAACAGCACGCGTGCGACCCATTCCGGGGCGTAGAGACCGAGCAAGAGACCGGCGAGGATGCCGGCAACCAGTTTGAGGACAAGTTTCATAAGTAAATCCAGGTGTTAGTGTCTGATTTGTTATTTAATTTTGATTTTAATGCCGCTTTTTAACACAAAATCCGCATCATGTCTGTCTTGTGTGCGTTAATGTCGAGTTAAATATTGTTAAATGTGATCGTGGTAGTGATAGCCACTGACGAGGTGAGCGCGAAGAAAGGTTGGTGATTAATTTGACGCGCTCTTTCAGGCGCGGATCAGCAGAGCGTGCAGCCAGCGGCCATCCGCCTGCTCACACTCCCAGCACCGCTGCAGTTGCAGCGGCAGCGGGGCGATGAGCTGGCGCAGGCCGTCCTCATCGAGCCGGGTCTGGCAGAGGTGTACCTCGGCTGCGGTATCACCAGATGTGCTGCCGGTGGCAGCGAACTGGCCACTGGGGTGGGGAAAGGCGCAATAGAGCGCTCCGGCGGGCTTGAGCAGGCCGGCCAGATGGGCCAGCGCGTCGCTGAGCTCGTCTGGCGCGATCGCCGGCAAGGCGCCGCGCGCCCAGATGCCGTCATAGGGCACCACACTATGCAACTGCTCGATGCTGCAGACCCGCACCGGCTGGCCGCTGCGCCGCGAGGCGATCCTGGCCTGTGCCAGGCGGGCATCGAAGGCCGTCACCACCAACCCCTGCTGGCGAAAGAAGCAGAGATCGTCGCCTTCGTCGCAGCCCGCCTCCAGCAGGTGGGCGCCGGGAGGGAGCAGAGCCAGAAACGATTGGCGCGCCGCTGACCATGGGTCGGCTGAGGGCATGTCAATGGAGGCCGGAGGGCAAGAGGAGGATGAACGGGACATGGCAGGCACCTTGGTTCGGGGGGCGCAACTCAATTTCGGGGGCGTGACTATAGCAAACTTGAGCCAATTTGGCGCCGGGGCGCCAAAGGGATGGCAGGAGATGGAAGGAAGTGAGGGGTTGTCTGCGCCTGGCCAGGGCCGCCAGTGTTCGGCCTTGCTGGCTCAGGGGCGACGGGCGGCCGGGCCGGTTGGCAGGGCGATCAGGGCGAACAGGCTGTCCAGCAGGAAGTCGGCCTCCTGGCGCAGATCGATGCGCTCTGGGAAGTGCAGCCAGTTGATGATGTAGCCGTCCAGAGTGCAGTGCAGCAGGGTGGCTGCCCGTTGCAGATCCAGCCCCTGCGGCAGCTGGCCGAGGAGTACTGCATTGCCCAGAGTGATCTCGAGATCCCGGAAGAAGTTGCTGGACTGGCTGCGCATGTGTTCGCGCAAGGAGATGGCCTCTCCCTCCAGCGACTCCAGGTTGAACATGATGGTGAACATCTGCTGATGGGCGGGCTCGGTGCTTATCTTGATGATCACTCCCTTGAGGAAGGTGCGTAGCTTGCCGAGGGGGTCGGGCTCCAGCTCGGAGACGCAGGCATCGAGCTGGTGGGAGAGGGGTTGGCACAGCTCCTCCCAGAGGGAGACGAACAGCTCTTCCTTGTTCTTGAAATGCCAGTAAATGGCGCCCCGGGTCAGCTCGGCGGCCCTGGCGATGTCGGTCAGGCTGGTCTTGGCCAGGCCGTGTGAGCAGAACAGATCCAGGGCCGTACTCATGATGTGGCAGCGGGTCTGCTGCGCCTCTTCTTTGGTTCTTCTGGCCATCTCTGCGCGCACCTTGTAAAAGTAAAAAAAGTCACTTACATACATTTATGAATGTATGTATATTGCCTCATCTTTCCGATTTTACCAACCGGGTCCTATAAACCCTGTGGTTATTCATTGATAGACAGAGGCTCAGGTTCTCCATGCATAAACATATTCTCGCACGTTCAGTCGGCCTTGCGCTGCTGGCGAGCGGTCTGCTGACCGCTTGCAGCGAACAGGGCAGTGCCCAGCAGGGGCCCGGTGCGATGCCGCCGGCCGCGGTGGATGTCGTCACCCTGCACACGGCGCCGCTGCAGCTCACCACCGAGCTGACCGGTCGCAGCGCCCCGCTGCGGGTCGCCGAGGTGCGTCCCCAGGTGAGCGGCATCATTCTCAAGCGTCTCTTTACCGAGGGCAGCGACGTCAAAGCCGGTCAGCTACTGTACCAGATCGACCCCGCCGTCTATCAGGCTGCGGTGGCCAGTGCCAAGGCCAACCTGGCCAAGGCGCAGGCCAATGAGCAGAGCACCCGCCTCAAGGCCAAGCGCTATGCCGAGCTGGTGAAGGTGAAGGCCATCAGCAGCCAGGAGTATGACGACGCCGACGCGGCCTGGAAGCAGCAGCTGGCCGAAATCGGTGCCGCCAAGGCGGCGCTGCAGACCGCCAACATCAACCTGGCCTACACCCGCATCACGGCCCCCATCAGCGGTCGCATCGGCAAGTCCGCGGTGACCGAGGGTGCCCTGGTGACGGCCCAGCAGGCCGACAGCCTCACTTCCATCCAGCAGCTCGATCCCATGTATGTGGACGTGCGCCAGTCCACCGCCGATCTGCTGCGTCTCAAGCGTCAGGTGGCGGCCGGCAAGCTGACCCAGGACGAGCAGAAAGGCGCCCGGGTGAGCTTCCAGCTGGAAGATGGCTCCACCTACGGCGAAGAGGGCTCGCTGCAGTTCTCCGACGTGACCGTGGATGAGACCACCGGCATGGTGACCCTGCGGGTGATCGTCCCCAACCCTCATCAGCTGCTGCTGCCGGGCATGTTCATGCGTGCCACCCTGCAGGAGGGCGAGCGCGCCGAGGGGCTGTTGGTGCCGCAGACTGCGGTGACCCGTACCCCGAAAGGCGGCGCCACCGTGATGGTGGTGACGGCGGACAACAAGGTGGAGCTGCGTGAAGTGCAGCTGGGCCGCATCGTCGGCAGTGACTGGGTGGTGGAATCCGGTCTCAAGGCGGGCGAACGGGTGATCGTCGCCGGCCTGCAAAAGGTAAAACCCGGGGTCGTCGTGGCACCTGCTGAACAGAGTGCCGCTGCGCAGTCTGCCCAGGCGCCGGCCAATGCCCCGGCCAACAAGTAGGATGGAGTAGTCGCCTCATGGCACGATTTTTCATAGACAGACCCATTTTCGCCTGGGTGATCGCCCTGGTGATCATGCTGGCGGGGAGCCTGGCCATCATCAAGCTGCCGGTCGCCCAGTACCCGAGCATTGCACCGCCGGCGGTGGGCATTTCCGCCAGCTACCCGGGGGCCTCCGCCAAGACGGTGGAAGACTCGGTGACCCAGATCATCGAGCAGAACATGACCGGGCTGGATCACCTGCTCTACATGTCCTCCCAGTCGGACTCCTCCGGCCGGGTATCGGTCACCCTCACCTTCCAGCCGGGGACCGACCCCGACATCGCCCAGGTGCAGGTGCAGAACAAGTTGCAGCAAGCCATGTCGCTGTTGCCGCAAGAGGTGCAGCAGCAGGGGATCCGGGTCCAGAAGACCTCCAGCAGCTTCCTGATGGTGGCCGCTTTCATCTCCAAAGATGGCGCCATGACCAACGATGACCTGGCCGACTACGTGGTGGCCAACATCAAGGAGCCGCTCAGTCGTCTGGATGGGGTAGGGGACATCACCCTGTTCGGCAGCCAGTACTCCATGCGGGTCTGGCTCGATCCCAACAAGCTCAACCGGGTGCAGATGACCCCGGGTGACGTGCAGGCCGCCATCAAGGCGCAGAATACCCAGGTGGCCTTCGGCAAGCTGGGGGGCACCCCGGCGGTGACCGATCAGCAGTTCACCGCCACCATCATGGGGCAGATCCGGCTCTCCACCGTGGAGGAGTTCAACGACATCCTGCTGCGGGTGAACCAGGACGGCTCCAAGGT
This sequence comes from Aeromonas sp. QDB39, assembly GCF_027707585.1. Classification (NCBI taxonomy): domain Bacteria; kingdom Pseudomonadati; phylum Pseudomonadota; class Gammaproteobacteria; order Aeromonadales; family Aeromonadaceae; genus Aeromonas; species Aeromonas sp. QDB39. The sequence continues at coordinate 20,593 of NZ_JAPCIV010000048.1, forward strand.
GCGGCTCAAAGACGTGGCCCGGGTCGAACTGGCCGGCGAAAGCTACGATGCCGAGGCGCTCTACAACGGTCAGTCCACCGCGGCGGTGGCCATCAAGCTGGCGACCGGTGCCAACGCACTGGATACCGCCGAGAAGGTGCGTGGCAAGCTGAATGAGCTCTCCACCTACTTCCCGGCCAACATGGAGATTGTCTACCCGTACGACACCACGCCGTTCGTGAAGATCTCCATCGAGGAGGTGGTACAGACCCTGGTGGAGGCGATCTTCCTGGTGTTCTGCGTGATGTATCTGTTCCTGCAGAACTTCCGCGCCACCCTGATCCCGACCATAGCCGTGCCCGTGGTGCTGCTGGGGACCTTCGGCGTCATGTCGGCGTTCGGCTTCTCCATCAACACCCTGACCATGTTCGGTCTGGTGCTGGCCATCGGCCTGTTGGTGGATGACGCCATCGTGGTGGTGGAGAACGTGGAGCGCCTGATGAGCGAGGAGGATCTCTCTCCGCTCGAGGCGACCCGCAAATCGATGACCCAGATCACCGGCGCCCTGGTGGGGATCGCCCTGGTGCTCTCTGCGGTGTTCGTGCCGATGGCCTCCTTCGGCGGCTCGACCGGTGCCATCTATCGCCAGTTCTCGCTCACCATCGTTTCGGCCATGGTGCTGTCGGTGCTGGTGGCACTGATCCTGACCCCGGCCCTGTGCGCCACCCTGCTCAAGCCCATCAAGCATGGCGAGTTCGGTGCCAAGCGCGGTTTCTTCGGCTGGTTCAACCGGGCCTTCGACGCCAGCGCCAACCGCTATCAGAGCGGCGTGCGCAAGGTGGTCAAGCAAGGGGTGCGCTACGGCATCATCTACGCCGCCATGCTGGCGGTACTGGCCATTCTGTTCATGCGAATGCCCACCTCCTTCCTGCCGGAAGAGGATCAGGGGGTCATCATGTCCATGGTGCAACTGCCGGTCGGTGCGACCAAGCAGCGCACCGAGGTGGTGCTGGCCGACATGCGCGACTACTTCATGAAAAACGAGAAGGATAACGTCGACTCCGTGCTGACGGTGGCGGGCTTCAGCTTCGCCGGTAGCGGTCAGAACAGCGGCATGGCGTTCATCAAGCTGAAAGACTGGAAGGAGCGCAACACGCCAGATCGCAGCGCCAATGCCATCATCGGCCGCGCCATGGGCTACCTGTTCAGCATCAAGGAAGCCCAGGTGTTCGCCTTCAACCTGCCTCCGATCCCGGAGCTCGGGACGGCGACCGGTTTTGACTTCTTCCTGCAGGATCGGGCCGGTGTGGGCCACGACAAGCTGATGGCGGCGCGCAACCAGCTGCTCGGCATGGCGGCGCAGGATCCCAACCTGGTGCGGGTACGCCCGAACGGAATGGAAGACACCCCCCAGCTTGACATCAAGATCGACTACGAGAAGGCGCTGGCGCAGGGGCTCTCCATCAGCGACATCAACAGCACGCTCTCCAGTGCCTGGGGTTCTGCCTATGTGAACGACTTTGTCGACAGAGGACGGGTCAAGAAGGTTTACCTGCAGGCGGATGCCCCCTTCCGGATGAACCCGGAAGATCTCAAGCTCTGGTACGTGCGCAACAGCGCCGGTCAGATGGTGCCCTTCTCCGCCTTTGCCAGCACCGACTGGAGTTTCGGCTCGCCACGGCTGGAGCGTTACAACGGCGTACCGGCGATGGAGATCGTCGGGGAAGCGGCGCCGGGCAAGAGTACCGGTGACGCCATGGCCGCCATCGAGCAGATGGTAAAGCAGCTGCCGGAAGGCATCGGCATCGAGTGGACCGGTCTCTCCTATCAGGAGCGGCAGGCAGGTTCTCAGGCACCGGCCCTGTACGCCATCTCTCTGCTGGTGGTGTTCCTCTGTCTGGCCGCCCTCTACGAGAGCTGGAGCATTCCGTTCTCGGTGATGCTGGTGGTGCCGCTCGGGGTGCTGGGGGCCATTGTGGCCGCCACCCTGCGCGGGCTGGAGAACGACGTCTACTTCCAGGTGGGTCTGCTCACCACCATCGGTTTGTCGGCCAAGAACGCGATCCTCATCGTCGAGTTCGCCAAGGAGCTCTATGACAGGGGTATGGGGCTGAGCGAAGCCGTGGTGGAGGCGGCGCGCCTGCGCCTGCGTCCGATCCTGATGACCTCGCTCGCTTTCATCCTCGGTGTATTGCCGCTGGTGATCAGTACCGGGGCCGGCGCCAGCAGCCGTAACGCCATCGGTACCGGTGTGATGGGAGGGATGATCAGTGCCACCGTGCTGGCCATCTTCTTCGTGCCGCTGTTCTTCGTGCTGGTGATGCGCTATTTCACCAAGCACAGCACCAAGCAGGCGCGTCTGGCCCATGCCGAGGAGATCAAACATGACTAAGACCCTGATCGCCCTGAGCGTGACCCTGCTGCTGGGGGGCTGTTCCATGGCCCCCGATTACCAGCGCCCGGCGCTGCCGCAAGGCGCCGCCTGGCAAAGCAACCAGACAGGGGAGGTGGCCGTTTCCCCCTGGCGCCAGCAGTTCCTCGATCCTGCCCTGCAGCAGCTGATCGCCACGGCCCTTGAGAACAACCGGGATCTGCGCATCGCGGCCCTCAATGTGGAGGCCTACGAGGCCAGATACCGGATCCAGCGGGCGGCCCAGCTGCCGACCCTGGCGGCCAATGGTTCGGGTACCCGCCAGCAGGGTTCGGATGATCTCAGCAGCACGGGGCAGGGCACCATCAGCAGCCAGTACGGTGCCAACATCGGCATCACCTCCTACGAGCTGGACCTGTTCGGCCGGATCCAGAGCCTCAAAGATCAGGCGCTGGAAAACTATCTGGCGCAAGTGGAGACCCAGCGCAGCACCCAGATCGCGCTGATCGCCTCGGTGGCCAACGCCTATCTCACCCTGCTGGCGGATCAGGAGTTGCTGGCGCTGAGCGAGGCGACCCTGGCCACCGAGCAGGAGAGTTATGGCCTGACCGAGTACAAGTACCGGCTGGGGGCCGCCTCCGAAATGGAGCTGGCCCAAGGCCGTACCGCGCTGGAAAGCGCCAAGGTGAGCCTGGCCCAGTACCAGCGGCAGGTGAAGCAGGATCGCAACGGCCTGGCACTGCTGCTCGGGACTGGCGTCCCCGCGCTGATGACCCAGCCGGCGACCCTGGCCGAGGTGCAGCTGGCGGCCATCCCGGTGGGTGCACCATCCAGCCTGCTGCAACAGCGCCCGGACATCCTGGCGGCCGAGCACAGCCTGAAGGCCGCCAATGCCAATATCGGTGCCGCCCGTGCTGCCTTCTTCCCGACCATCTCGCTGACTGCGACGGCGGGCACCGCCAGCAACCAGCTGAGCGGGTTGTTTGATGGCGGCACCGGTACCTGGACCTTCATGCCGCAGATCAACCTGCCGATTTTTGATGGCGGCAAGCGTATCGCGGATCTGGACGTGGCCGAGGTGAGCACCAAGCAGGCGGTGGCGAGCTACGAGAAGAGCATCCAGACCGCGTTCAAGGAAGTAGCGGATACACTCGGCGCCCAGGCTGACTATCAGCAGCAACTGCAGGCGCAGCAGGCACTGGTGGAGGCAAACCAGACCTACTTCAAGCTGGCGGAGGTGCGCTACGAGAAGGGGGTAGACAGTTATCTCACCCGACTCGATGCCCAGCGCTCGCTGTTCAGTGCCAAGCAGGGGTTGATCAGTACCCGTCTGGCGCAGCTCAGCAACCAGGTCGCGATCTACAAAGCTGTTGGCGGCGGCTGGCAAGCCGTCGATAGCGAGGGTGGCAAAGAAAAAAGCTGACAGTAGCCACAGATCTCTCCTTGCGTTATCTTACCGTCACAGGGCGAACCATCAGGTTCGCCCTGTTTTTATGTGGTTAGTAATTATAGCAACAGGGTTTCGTTTGTTTTTTTCCTTATCTAGCAATGATTTGCGAGCGTAATGCACGCGCTTATTATCACATTACTCGATTGGTGTTCATAAGAATCCACCTGTTCTCTATCGAATCTTTATCGAGATCGCCAGCATCGCCCATTTTTAACTATTCATTTCTATAAAAAAAGGGATAGAATCCGACGCTCAATCGGGCTAAAGCAGTGCGGTTTTAGAGGTGTTGCACAAACGTGGCATCTTTGATGTAGTCAGCCGTGATTACGAATCGGCGCTGTCAACATATAACAAGGCTGGAGGGCATGATGACCAACAGCACACACAATCTGGTTAAAAGCAGCAAACTGGGGGCTGTAACTCAGGGGCGGTAGCTATTGCTTTTGACTTGCACTGCATCAGAGAACCGCTGCAAAGACGAGTGTCATCGTCGCTTAAAAGCGTCCCAATAGCTAAATTTTCTATTAATTTTCAAGAGCATAACTATGAAGATTCTTGTCACTGGTGGTGCCGGCTTTATCGGCTCGGCGGTTGTTCGTCATATCATTCAAAATACCAACGACTCAGTTCTCAACCTCGATAAACTCACCTATGCGGGCAATCTGGAATCCTTGGCCAGTGTATCGACAAGCGATCGTTATGCGTTTGAGCAGGTGGATATCTGCAATCGCGCCGAGCTGGATCGGGTGTTTGCCCAGCACCAACCGGATGCGGTGATGCACCTGGCCGCCGAGAGCCATGTTGATCGCTCCATCACAGGCCCGGCTGACTTTATCGAGACCAATATTGTCGGTACCTATATGTTGCTGGAAGCGGCTCGCGCCTACTGGAACGGTCTGGACGCGGTACACAAGGCGGCTTTCCGCTTCCACCACATCTCCACCGACGAGGTGTATGGCGATCTGCCCCATCCGGATGAGGTCGCCACTGGTGAGCCATTGCCACTCTTTACCGAAACGACCCCCTACGCCCCCAGCAGCCCCTATTCTGCCTCCAAGGCATCTAGCGACCATCTGGTGCGCGCCTGGCGCCGTACCTATGGCCTGCCGACCATCGTCACCAACTGCTCCAATAACTACGGCCCGTACCACTTCCCCGAGAAGCTGATCCCGTTGGTGATCCTCAACGCGCTGGATGGCAAACCGCTGCCTGTCTATGGCAAGGGCGACCAGATCCGTGACTGGCTCTATGTGGAAGATCACGCACGTGCGCTCTACAAGGTGGTGACCACTGGCTTGGTCGGGGAGACCTACAACATTGGCGGTCATAACGAGAAGCAGAATCTGGAGGTGGTACACACCATCTGTGATCTGCTGGACGAGATGGTGCCGAAAGCGGGCTCTTACCGCGATCAAATCACCTATGTGGCGGATCGTCCCGGTCACGATCGCCGCTATGCGATCGATGCGACCAAGATGAGCTGTGAGCTTGCTTGGCAACCGCAAGAAACGTTCGAGTCTGGCATTCGCAAAACCGTGCAGTGGTATCTGGATAACCAGCAGTGGGTCAGCAACGTCAAGAGCGGCGCCTACCAATCCTGGATTGAGCAGCACTATTCCGCGATTGAACAGAACGATGGGGTGCGTGCCTGATGCATATCCTGCTGTTTGGCAAAAACGGCCAGGTAGGCTGGGAGCTGCAGCGCGCACTGGCGCCGTTGGGGCACATCACTGCCGTTGATTTTGACTCCACCGACTATTGTGGCGATTTCAGCAACCCGGCAGGGGTGGCCGAAACGGTACGTCTGGTCAAACCGGACGTGATTGTCAACGCCGCGGCCCATACCGCAGTCGACAAGGCGGAGAGCGAGCGGGAGTTTGCCGAACTGCTCAATGCCACCAGTGTGGCTGCTATCGCTAAAGAAGCGGAAGCATTGGGTGCCTGGCTGGTGCATTACTCCACCGACTATGTGTTTGATGGCAGCGGTGAGCGCCCCTGGGTGGAAACCGATGCGACCGCCCCGCTCAACGTCTACGGCGAAACCAAGCTGGCAGGGGAACAAGGCGCCGCTATTTGCTCCCGTCACCTGATCTTCCGCACCAGCTGGGTCTACGCCGCCCGAGGCGCCAACTTTGCCAAGACCATGCTACGCTTTGGCAAAGAGCGTAATGAGATGTCAGTCATTAATGACCAGTTCGGCGCACCGACCGGCGCCGAGTTACTGGCTGATTGCACCGCCCATGCGATCCGTGTGGCGCAGAGTAAACCCGAGGTCGCCGGGCTGTACCATCTGATTGCCTCCGGTACCACCACCTGGTTTGACTACGCCCAGCTGGTGTTTGCCAAAGCCAGAGAGGCTGGCGCTGAACTGGCGGTGACGCAGCTCAATGCGGTGCCGACCAGTGCCTTCCCGACCCCGGCCAAACGACCCCATAACTCTCGCCTTGATACTGGCAAATTCCAGCGCACCTTCGATCTGGTGCTGCCGGACTGGACCGTCGGTGTGGAGCGGATGTTGACCGAGATCCTGGGCAAATAAATCACTGGTCAGGGGTGTAGTGACTGCATCCCTGACTGGCAGGGATAAAACCTAAAAGGTGTGGCCGTAAGCCACCCTTTTCTTTTGCAATTTAAAAATAAGAAACAAGCATCATGACCAAACGTAAAGGCATCATTCTAGCCGGTGGCTCAGGCACCCGTCTCTATCCGGTGACCATGGCGGTGAGCAAGCAGCTGCTACCCATCTATGACAAGCCGATGATCTACTACCCGCTCAGCACCCTGATGCTGGCCGGTATTCGGGATATTTTGATCATCAGCACGCCGCAAGATACCCCCCGTTTTGAGCAACTGCTGGGTGATGGCAACCAGTGGGGCCTGAACTTGCAATACAAGGTGCAGCCAAGTCCGGATGGGTTGGCACAAGCCTTTATTCTGGGTGAAGAGTTCATCGGTTCAGACCCCTGTGCGCTGGTGCTGGGCGATAACATCTTCTACGGTCACGACCTGCAGAAACAGCTTGAAGCGGCGGCAGCCAAAGAGAGTGGCGCTACCGTCTTTGCCTACCATGTGCATGACCCTGAGCGTTATGGGGTGGTGGAATTTGATAAAGAGGGTACCGCAATCTCTCTGGAAGAGAAGCCGTTGGAGCCCAAGAGCAACTATGCGGTGACAGGTCTTTATTTCTATGACAACAGCGTGGTGGAGATCGCCAAGAGCCTGAAGCCATCGCCCCGTGGTGAGCTGGAAATCACCGATGTGAACCGTATCTACCTGGAGCAAGGCAATCTGTCGGTGGCGATGATGGGCCGAGGTTATGCCTGGCTGGATACCGGCACCCATGAAAGCCTGATCGAAGCGAGCAACTTTATTCAGACCATCGAGACCCGTCAGGGGTTAAAAGTAGCTTGCCCGGAAGAGATTGCCTATCGCCAGAAGTTTATTACTGCCGACCAAGTCCGTGAACTTGCTGCGCCACTGGCAAAAAATGCGTATGGCCAATATTTGCTAAGAATGGTTGTCAAAGCCTGATGTGATATGGGGGAAGATGCTCCCTCTATAAAGATTGAATTCAATGTGGATAGGCAGATGAATGTAATCAAAACGGCAATCCCTGACGTGCTTATTTTTGAGCCAAAAGTATTTGGCGATGAGCGTGGTTTTTTCTTTGAGAGTTTCAACCACAAGCTCTTTGAAGAGGCTGTAGGGTATCCGGTTACCTTTGTTCAGGATAATCACTCCAAATCTTCAAAAGGGGTGTTGCGTGGCTTGCACTATCAGTTCCCCCCCCATGCCCAGGGCAAGCTGGTGCGTTGTGTGGCAGGTGAAGTGTTTGATGTGGCGGTAGATATCAGGAAAAGTTCGCCGACTTTTGGTCAATGGGTGGGGGTTCATATTTCTGCAGAAAATAAACGTCAGTTATGGATCCCTGAAGGTTTCGCGCATGGCTTCGTAACTCTGAGCGATAGTGCAGACTTTTTATATAAAACGACAGACTATTATCATCGTGAGAGTGAAGGCTCAATTTTCTGGAATGATCCTGATATTAATATCGAATGGCCTGTAGAAGGGGTATTTCTTTCGGAAAAAGATAAAACTTCGCAGAGTTTTTCAGAATATAAAAGGTTTGGTTAATGTTGATTAAATTGCTTGATTTCAGGGTGCTTGGGGATGAAAGAGGATCATTAATTGCTCTGGAATCCAATAATCAGATACCTTTTAATATTAGTAGAGTCTATTATTTATATGATACAAAGAAAGGGGTTGCTCGTGGCTTTCATGCCCATAAAAATTTAAAACAGCTTGCTATTTGCATAAAAGGTTCATGCCGTTTTATCATGGATGATGGAGACAATAAGGAAGAGGTTATATTGTCAACCCCAGATAAAGGGTTGTTGATCGATGCAATGCAATGGCATGAAATGTACGACTTTTCCGATGATTGCGTGCTAATGGTTTTGGCGAACATGCCATATGATGAGTCTGATTATATCAGGGATTATGACGTATTTAAAACAGAGGTGATGAATGTTAAAATCCAAAACAATTAGTATGCGATATGTCGAAGAGTCTGATGCTGAATTTATCTTAAGCTTAAGACTGGATAATAGATATAATAATTTTCTGTCTAGAGTAGATGCAAGCCTTGATGGACAAAAATCTTGGATTAGAAAATACAAGGATGATGAAAGAGAAGAAAAGCAATTTTACTTCATAATTGAACGAAATGATGGCATCCCTTGTGGTACAGTCAGAATATATGATATAAAAAATGATTCATTTTGTTGGGGGAGTTGGATTCTTAATGAAGATAAAACTCGCTATGCAGCCTTAGAAAGTGCCATGTTAGTTTATGAGTTTGGCTTTAATAGGTTGAAATTTAAAAAAAGTCATTTTGAGGTAATGAAGGAGAATAAGAAAGTTGTTAATTTTCATAAGAAATTTGGTGCAGTAGAAATCGGTGAGGATGATAACAACTTTTATTTTGAAATCACTCAGGAATCTGTAGCTGAATTTAAAAATAAATTCAAGGCACTGTATGAATAAAGTGGCTCTTGTGACTGGTTGTTCCGCTGGGAGCGGTGCTGAAATAGTAAAAAGCCTGAGCGAAATCGGCTATAAAGTTATAGCGACGTATAACAATACGATACCAAATTATAGGAATGAAAGAGTCCTCTACAGGCAACTTGATGTCACGGATCAATTTGCTTGCAAACAGCTTTTAGAGGATTTGATATCTTTGGAACTAACTCCTGGCATTCTTGTTAATAACGCTGGGGTGGTAAATGATTCCATGTTCCATAAGATGGAATATAGTGATTGGTATCAAGTTATAAATGTTAATCTTTTGTCTCTTTTTAATCTGACGCAACCTATCTTTAGTGCAATGAGAAATAAAAATTATGGTCGTATAATTAATATTTCTTCAGTCAATGCAAATAAGGGGCAGATTGGTCAGGCTAATTATTGTGCGGCGAAAGCTGGAATTCTTGGTTTTACCAAGGCTCTTGCATTAGAAGGCGCAAGGTACGGCATTACTGTAAATGCCATTTCCCCCGGATATACAGACACTGAAATGGTCAAGAATGTCCGTCCTGATGTTTTGGAAAACATTATAGGCACCATCCCACTACAGAGACTGTGCAGGCCCGATGAGGTTGCTGCACTCGTTTGTTACTTGGTGAGTGACAATGCAAATTATATCACTGGCGCTAACTATGAAATAAATGGCGGCCTGTACTTATCTTAAAATAATTATATTGGAATGAAGTGGATGATTAATTTTCTTGATCTGAAATCTATCAACAAGCAATATCAACAAGATCTTAAAGATGCCTGCGCCCGGGTGATTGACTCAGGCTGGTATATTATGGGGAATGAGCTGAACCAATTTGAAACTGAATTTGCTACTTATTGCGGCACCAAGCACGTGATTGGTGTGGCCAATGGGCTGGATGCATTAATCCTTACCCTACGCGCGTGGAGGGAACTGGGCAAACTGCAAGCCGGTGACGAGGTGATTGTCCAAGCTAATACCTATATCGCTTCTGTATTGGCAATCACCGAGAATGACTTGGTTCCTGTTTTGGTTGAGCCGAGTCCTGTTACCTATAACCTCGATCCTGCTATCGTTGCAGCAGCGATCACTTCTAAAACAAAAGCGATCTTGCCTGTCCATTTATATGGCCAGTTGTCACCAATGCCAGAAATTATGGCCATAGCCAAACAGCATAACTTATTGGTGCTGGAAGATTGTGCCCAAGCGCATGGCGCCGAGATTAATGGCCAACGAGCGGGTAACTGGGGCGATGCTGCTGGATTTAGCTTTTACCCTGGTAAAAATCTCGGTGCCCTTGGTGATGCCGGTGCGATCACTACTAATGACGATCAACTTGCACAGACTCTGAAGGCCTTGCGCAATTATGGTTCTCATAAGAAGTATGAAAACCTGTATCAGGGCGTTAATAGCCGCCTTGATGAGATTCAGGCTGCCATGTTGCGTGTAAAATTACCGTATCTGGAAGCTGAGACCATTCGTCGCCAACAAATTGCTCAAGTTTATCGTTCTGGGATCACGAATCCATTGGTCACATTGCCTAATGTTATCGATGAGCTGGCACATGTTTGGCACCTGTTTGTTGTGCGCTGTGAAAAGCGTGAAGCATTGCAAGCTTGTCTAGCCGAGCAAGGTATTCAGACCCTGATCCACTATCCGGTTGCGCCACATAAACAGCAGGCATATAGCCAGTGGAACACTATATCCCTGCCATTGACGGAAGAAATCCATCAGCAAGTTCTTTCTCTTCCGCTTGACCCTACGATGAGTGAAGCGGCGGTTGCGCATGTCATTGCGGCTGTTAATGGATTTAATGCATGAAGCGTTTGCTCAAAGTCACCGCTATGACAGGGTTATTGACCTTGCTCAGAATGGCGATGGGGTTTGTGATTGCCAAGGTGGTGGCCATTTATACTGGCCCCACTGGCATGGCTATGTTAGGCCAAGTCCAAAGCATGGTGAGCAGTTTAAATGGTATAATTAATGCGCCTGTAGGTAATGGTTTGGTGCGTTTTACTGCTGAGTATAAAGAGCAAGGCTTTGATATTTGCGCCCCTTGGTGGCGTGCAGCCCTGCAATGGGTATTAATTATTTCGGCGATTGCAATTCCAAGTGGCTTGCTATTTGCAAAACCGATATCAGCTTGGTTATTTCAAGATAAAAGATTGGCTTGGGTTGTAATAGTAACTGTTATGATGCTGCCGTTTGCAGCTATTGGTACCTTACTTAACTCGATAATTAATGGACAGCAGTTATACCGTCGTTACGTTGGTCTAGGCATGATTTCTGCAATTATTTCTGGCTGTATGATGCTTGGGATGGTTGCCTTGTACAAAATTCAAGGTGCTTTGTTAGCCTCAGCAGTACAAGCCGCTTTAATTGGCATTGTGATGTTGATTGCCAATCTGCAGCAGCCTTGGTTTAAACTTCGTTATTGGTGGGGAGGTGTAGAGCCACAGGCGAGGAGGCAAATTGGTAGTTATATGCTAATGGCAATTACCAGTGCTTTAACTGTGCCCATCTCATTAATCTTGGTACGAAACATTTTAATTTCCCAGGTGGGTTGGGAGGCTGCTGGCCAATGGCAAGCAATATATAAAATTTCAGAGGTTTATTTAGGTGTGATCACGATGGCGCTTGGCACTTATTACTTGCCACGTTTAGCATCACTTAAAGATATAGATTTAATTATCGGTGAAATTCATAAAACTGCTCGTCTAATTATTCCCATCGTCGCTACTATGGCCTTTGGTGTGTATCTGCTTCGCGATGTTGCGATTACACTACTATTTACTGACGCCTTTCGTAGTGTCCGAGATTTGTTTGCTATTCAGCTAACAGGTGATGTCATAAAAATAGCCAGCTGGCTGTATGCATATCCAATGCTCTCTCGTGGTGCTACAAAATGGTTTGTCAGCACTGAAATAATATTCTCGCTATCATTTGTTTTCTTAAGCTATATTTTTGTATCAAACATGGGGCTTAAGGGAGCAACTATTGCGTATTTGGTTAACTATTTACTATGCTGCTTAACTATTTTGTTAAATGTAAGAAAATTCGCCCGTTAATTACGATTAAGTTTCGTACCTTTTATTTTAACTTTATGTATAAAATAGGGCTGCTGAATAATTTAGTGTGTCGAGGGAACGTGCACGTTGTTCAGAAATTAAATCTGCAAGGTCAAGGTAAAATAAACTTAGACGAAGATTGTATGCTGGGTGTTTATCCATCGCCTCAATTATTTACAGGTGAGTGCTATCTTGAAGCTAGAAGCTCTGCTGCGAATATATATATTGGCAAACGTGTACACATTAACAACAATGCAGTTATCATCGCAGATAAGAGTTCTATTACTATTGGTGATGATAGCATGATAGGACCTAATTTTATCTGTTTTGATAGTAATTTTCATTCGTTACACCCTGATAAACGAATGAGTAGTGATTACAGTTGCAAACCAGTGATTATCGGCCGTAATGTATTTATTGGTGCCAACGTTACAATTTTACAAGGTGTGACTATTGGTGATAACAGTGTTATATGTGCTGGTGCTGTCATTGACAAATGCATTCCTCCAAACATTATTGCAAAAGCATCAAGAGATATAGATTTCATATATTTAAATATTGATGCTTATAATCCATGAAATAAATTAATTATTTAATTATTTAATTATTTAATTATTTAATTATTTAATTATTTAATTATTTAATTATTTAATTATTTAATTATTTAAT